>NZ_WTPX01000037.1 GCF_013036045.1 Alienimonas chondri | reverse complement strand
GTCCGTGTCCACCGCCGCCCCCGCCGCGCCCGCCGCCGGCGCCGAGGTCTCCGACGCTAAAAAGACCCTTAACGGGGCGGAAGTGCTGGTCGCGGGGCTGGTTGCGCAGGGCGTCAAGAACGTCTTCGCCTACCCCGGCGGCGCCAGCATGCCGCTGCACCAGGCGCTGCTGGCGGCCCAAGATGAACTCCGCACGATTCTGCCCCGGCATGAGCAGGGCGGCGGATTCGCGGCGCAGGGCGTCTCTCGGGTGACGGGGGAAGTCGGCGTCTGCATGGCGACCAGCGGCCCCGGGGCGACGAACCTCGTCACCGCGCTGGCCGACGCCAAGCTGGACAGCGTCCCGATGGTGGCGATCACCGGGCAGGTGCCGCAGGCCGTGATCGGCAGCGACGCCTTCCAAGAGACGCCCATGGTGGAGATCTCCCGGGCGATCACCAAGCACACGTACATGCTGACCGACGTGCGGGACGTGGCCCGCGTCGTCAAGGAAGCGTTCTTCATCGCCCGCACCGGCCGCCCCGGCCCGGTGCTGATCGACTTCCCGAAGGACGTGCAGCTCGCCACACTGCCCGCCGAGGAGGTCGATCACGATCCGGCGCTCGATTTGCCCGGCTACAACCCGGTCGTCAACGACCCCAAGCCGGCCCAGATCAAGCAGATTCTCGCTGCGATCAAACGCAGCAAGAAGCCGGTGATCTACGTCGGCGGCGGCTGCGTGACGGGCGGCTCCAGCGACGCGCTGACCAGCTTCGCCCTGAAGACCGGCATCCCCGTGACCACCACGGTCATGGGCATCGGCAGCTTCCCCGGCGACCACGAGCAGTCCCTGCATATGCTGGGCATGCACGGGACCGTTCCGGCGAACTACGCCGTCGCGGAGGCTGACCTGCTGCTGGCCTTCGGCGTGCGATTCGACGATCGCGTGACCGGCAAGCTGGAGGAATTCGCCCGCCACGGCAAGATCGTCCACGTGGACATCGACCCGGCGGAGATCCACAAGAATAAAGAGGCCCATATCCCGGTCCACGCGGACCTCGGCAAGACGCTCGAAGCCCTCAACGCGGCCTTCGACGCCGCCGACGCCCCGGACATCGCCGCGTGGCGGGAACAGATCGCGGAGTGGAAGCGGGAGCATCCGCTGACCTACGCCGAGACCGGCCCCGGCGGCGACACCGAAGCGATCCTCCAGCAGCACGCCATCAAGACGCTCTACGAGCGGACCAAGGCGCTGAACCCTTACGTCGCCGTCGGCGTGGGACAGCACCAGATGTGGAGCGCCCAATTCTTTAAGTTCGCCAAGCCGCGGCACTGGCTCAGCAGTTCGGGCCTGGGCACCATGGGCTTTGGCCTGCCCGCCGCGATGGGCGTGGCCGCGGAACTGCCGGACGAACTCGTCATTGATATCGACGGCGACGGCAGCTTCCTGATGAACGTGCAGGAACTGGCGACGCTCACCTGCGAGAAGCTGCCGGTGAAAATTCTGCTGCTGAACAACCAGCACCTCGGCATGGTCGTGCAGTGGGAAGACCGCTTCATGAGCGGCCGTCGCGCCCACACCTACCTCGGCCCGATCGACAACCCGGAGTGGTTCGGCGAGGGCACCGGCGACACGCAGGGCGAGACCTATCCCAACTTCGTGCAGATCGCCCGCGGCTTCGGCGTCGAAGCGGCTCAGGTCCGCAAGAAAAGCGAACTGCCCGCCGCCCTCGATAAGATGATCGAAGCGAAGGGGCCGTATCTGCTGGACGTGATCTGCCCGTATCAGGAACACGTTCTGCCGATGATCCCCGCCGGCGGCACCGCCCGGGATATGATCACCAAGTAGTTCGATGGATCCCTCACGCCGGTTCGGCTCCCCCGCGGGGCCGGGCCGGCGTTTTTTCTTCTGATAATCACCTCGAACGTTCGTCTTCATGTCGCTCGATCCGTCCGCTGCCAAAGTCCGCTGGGGAGTCCTCGGCGCCGCCCGCATCGCGGTGAATAAGGTGATCCCCGGGACGCAGCGGGCCTCGAATGCGGAGGTCGTCGCGATCGCCAGTCGTCGGCCCGAAGCCGCCGAGAAAGCCGCCGCGGATCTCGGCATCCCCCGTCACCACGGCAGCTACGACGCGCTGCTGGCCGACGAGAACGTCGACGCGGTTTACATTCCCCTGCCCAACGACGCCCACGTCCCCTGGGCGTTGAAGGCGTTGGACGCCGGCAAGCACGTCCTCTGCGAGAAGCCGTTGGCGCTGTCCGCGGCGGAGGCTCAAACCCTCGTCGATGCCGCCGCGCAGCGGCCCGAGTTAAAGGTCATGGAGGCGTTCATGTATCGCCTGCATCCGCAATGGATTCAGTTCAAACAACTGATCGACGGCGGCGCGGTCGGCGAATTGAAGTCGATCCAGTCCTACTTCAGCTATTTCAATCGAAACCCCGACGACATCCGCAACAATCCCGCGAAGGGCGGCGGGGCGTTGATGGATATCGGCTGCTATCAAATCTCCCTCTCCCGCTGGCTGTTCGGCGCGGAGCCGGACCGCGTGCTGGGCCGCATCGAAACGGACCCGGACTACGGCACCGATCGCACCGCCGACGGCGTCCTCCAGTTTGACGGGCCGGGCGGCCGCGGCACGTCGACGTTCACCTGTTCGACGCAACTCGTGCCGTACCAGCGGGTCAACGCCTTCGGGACGAAGGGCCGGGTCGAACTGGAGATCCCCTTCAACGCCCCGCCGGACAAGCCCTGCGTGATCTGGACGCAATCCGGCAGTTCGGGCGAATACGGCGAGCCGCTGCGGGAAGAAGTCCCGATCGCCGATCAATACACGCTCCAGGCGGAGGCGTTCGGCGCCGCGGTGCTGAACGACACCCCCGTCCCCACCCCGCTGACCGACGCCGTCGCCAACCTGCGGGTCATCGAAGCCCTGCGCGCCAGCGACGCCCACGACGCCTGGGTGACGGTTTAACACCCATTCTCCCTACAACGGACCTGCCCCGCGATGCTGCCCCTCGCACTGCTGCTGACCGCCACGGCGTTTGACGACGCCCTTCCCGGCGCCGCGACGCTCCCGGGCGCCGTGCGGCTGGAGGTAACGAACACCGTCACCGTGAACGGCGGCCCCGGGGTCGTCTCCAACGAGTCGATCGAAACGACCGTCGCCGCTGCCGGATCGTTTCAAACGCGGATCGTCGACGGAGACCGGACGCGGACCTTCTCCGGCACGGTGGAGCCGGCCCGCGCCCCCATCGGCCCGGCCCGGTATCTGATTCGATTCCGCTACCGCGACGCGACGATCAGAGGATCCGAGCCGTCGAGATTGGTCGTCGAAAAGCAGCCGAGTTACGACGTGCACAGCCTGAATACTTCACTCTACGCGGTCAGTTTCGGCGAGCCGACGCCCTGCGGAAGGGGGCTGACGAGGCGGGACGACACCGACACGGGAACCGTCTCGACCAAAAGCGTCGTCTCCGTGACGCTGCTGGCCGAACCGACGCCTCATCAAATACCGGGGCCCATGCTCGAAGGGCCGGACGCGGAGCCGGTTCCCGCTCCCTGAACCAGCAGGAATCGGCCGCCCGCTGTGATGCCCGCGAACCGCTCCGTCGTCCCGTTCGGCCAGCGGACGACGACATCGAGCATCGTTCCCCGCGGCGTCGCTCCGAGGCCGAACGACAACCGCTTTTCGTCGCCGCTCAAGGCGTGATCGCCGGCGACTCCCGCCACGGTTGAGCGGCCGCCTGATATTTATTCCCCTTGCAATGGACGTACCCCGCGATGCTGCCCCTCGCTCTGCTGCTGACCGCCGCGGCGTTTGACGACGCCCTTCCCGCCGCCGCGACGCTCCCGGGCGCCGTGCGGGTGGAGGTGACCGAGACCTCCTCCAAGGACGGCGGGCCGGAGGTCGTCTTGAAAGAATCGATCGAAGCGACCGTCGCCCCGGACGGGACGTTCCAAGCGCAGGTCGTCGACGACGACCGCACGCGTTCCTTCTCCGGCACGGTCGAAACGACGCGCAGCCGCTTCGGCGAGTCCAAATATTCCTTCCAGTTGCGATATTATGACGTCACGCTCAACGGGTCCGTACCCTCCGGTCCCAACGGCGAAACAAGGCCGATCTACGACATGGACGTGCTCGAAACCTTCCTGAGCATCGACGAGTTCGGCAAACCAATCGTGTGCGGCGGAAGCAGGACCAGCAGCGAAGATGAATCTGGAACTGCGATCGACGAACGTATTGTTTTGTTCACGGCGCTTGCCGAACCCACGCCGCATCAGTTGCCCGGGTCGGAACTTAAATGGCCGAGCAGTACGTTGCCGGTTCCCGCTCCCTGAACCAGCAGGAACCGCCCGTCGGCGGTCATGCCTTTGAACTGCTCCGTCGCCCCGCCCGGCCAGCGGACGACGACGTCGAGCATCGCACCCGGCGGCGTCGCTCCGAGGCCGAACGACAGCTGCTTCTCGTCGCCGCTCATGTAGCCGTCCCCGGCGGTGATCCATTTGGTGCGGGGGCCGCTGGGCACGCCGTCGGCAGTCGGAGCGGTCACGGTGACGGCGGCGCCGACGGCGTCGCGGTTGTCGGTCGTGCCGACCAGTCGCAGGGAGACGGTTTCGCCCTCGGTCGATACGTTTCGCAGCAGGACCGCGGGGCCGTTGAGATGGGTCGCGACGACTTCGTCCCGTCCGTCGCCGTTCCAGTCCACCCGCGCCAGACCGCGGCCGAGCGCCGGGGCGGCGAAGAACGAGCCCGCCACGTGGGACGGTATCGGCTCGAACCGTCCGCCGACGTTCTCCAGCATCGCCGGCCGCATAAACAAGGGGGAGCCGCGGTGCGTGAAGTCGTCGATATGACCGTTGACGTAGATGAGATCCTCGTCGCCGTCGGCGTCCATATCGAGGAACGCCGTCCCGAAGCCGAGCGTTTCGTAGCTTGGTTCAAATAACCCGGTTTGGCGTGTCGCGTCCTCATAGATCAGAGGGCCGCTGTCGTCCGAGGAGCGATAGAGCGTGTTCGATTCGCCCTCGAAGTTCGTGACGAACAGGTCCGGGCGGCCGTCGGCATTGAGGTCGGCGGAGGCGATCCCCATGCCGGCTTCGCTCTCGCCCTCCCCGGACGTCGCGGCGCCGCTGGCGGCGCCCACGTCCCGGAATCGCGGCGTGCCGCCGGGGCCGGCGTTCGTTCGCCTCAGCAGATGGTTGGGCCGCTGATCGTTGGCGACGTAGACCTCGTTGCCCGGCCGGCCGTCGAGGTCGGTGACCAGCACACCCAATCCCGGACCAGGCGCCGGGAGATCGGCGAGGTCGGCGACCTCCGCGAACCGCCCGGTGCCCAGATTCAACCAGACGCGATCCGCGGCGGCGGGGAAGCCGTTCGGGCTGCACGTCCGCGGCGGGTCGTCGCCGGTGCGGCAGATCTTCGTATAAACGTCCCGGCCGGTGAGGTAGTTCGCCTCATAAATGTCCGGCAGCCCGTCGGCGTTGAGGTCCGCGATCGCCGCGGAGACGGTCCAGTCCGTGCCGTCCGGGTGCGGGGTGAAGCCGGCTTCCTCCGTCACGTCGGCGAACGTTCCGTCGCCCTCGTTTCTCCACAGGCGGTTCGCCCCGACGTTGCAGACGAACAGATCCGGGAACCCGTCGGCATTATAATCGCCCGCGGCGATCCCCTGCCCGTAGCCTGTGAGGGCCAGTCCCGAAGCGTCCGTAACGTCTTCGAAGCGTTCGCCGTCCACGTTGCGAAATAGACGCCCCCGTCGCTCGGCCGCGGGGTCCGGTTCGCTGCTGGGCGGGACGCCCTCTGCGGACCACTCGCAGCCTTGCGTGAACAGTAGATCGGGGCGGCCGTCGAGGTCGTAATCGAACGCGACCACGCCGCCGCCGGTCCATTCATGCATCCGTCGCCCGCCCGCGATCCGGCCGTTCCCGTCCGGCAGGCGACCGTCGAAGCGGGTGAAGGACAGGCCGACGTCGCTCGTCACGTCCGCAAACGCCGGCGAGCCAGGCTGCGTATCGGACGGGGGGACCGGGCGAGGCGTTTCGACGGCGGGGACCGGTCGCTGCGTCGCCCGCTCGCCGCACCCCGGGAGGCATAACGCCAGCGTCAGAAGGAGAAGCGGCGGGGGGAGACGCGATCGCTGCACCGCGTCATCTTCGTTCGCGGGCCGCGGAATAGACAGCGCCGGATAGACAGTCCGCAGCCGATCCGGCACCGTGCGGCGGTGACCGACTCCAAACGCCGCCGTTCGTTCGTCCTGCCGCTGGCGGGGTTGCTGTTCCTGGCCCTCGGGGTGGGGCTCGCCGCGTGGTGGTGGGATCGGCCGGTGGTCCCTTCCCCCGCGAGGGGCGCCGAATTGGTGCGGCTTCACAACGAAGCGGTCGCCGCGCTGGAAGCCGGCGATCCGGTCGCGGCGGACCCGGTGTTGACCGAACTGATCGACCAGCCGCTGCCGGACGACCTCGGCGTGCGCACGGCGGCGATCCGCAACCGGGCGGTCGGCGCCGTGCTGGCGATCGATCCCGAATCCGGCCACGCCCTGCCGGCGGAGGAGCGGGGGGCGTGGATCGCGAGAGCCGAAGAGGCGGTGCAGGCGGCAATCGACGCCGCCCCGGACGATCCCGACCCGTGGTTCTTGGTGAGCCGATGGGCGGCTGCGAAGGGCGATCGGAACCTTGAGACGAACGCCTTCGCCCAACTCATCGGTCGGGCGCTGACTAACGACAAGAGCGTCCCCTGGGCCCACTTGGCGTGGTACGAGCTGAACAAAGACCGAGATCCGGTCGTGGCTGAAGCCTCGATCAATATGGCCTATCAAGGCGCCCCGGAAAACACATGGATCCTGCTGCGGTATATCACATGGTTCGTTCAGGAGGAGAAAGCCGGGGCGATTGAAGCGTTCGCCGCCCTCCGCGAACGCCTCACCCCCTATGCCGACGGGTTTGCCCTGCGGCAGAACGGGGAGATTCTGCCGCTGGTCGACGCCGGCGAGTCCGCCGCGAAGGACGGCGATTGGCCCGCGGCTCAGCGATCCGCGGCGCTGCTGTTCAACCTGCTGCGAAGCGAAGAGATCGTGCGCTCCGATCGGCTCGCGGTGCAACGCACGGCGCTCGACTTCGTCGTCCCGGATCTGCCGCCGCGGTTCTACGACGCCGTCGGCCTGTCCCGCACGCCGGACGCGACGGGGATTGCGGTTCAATACGCCCCCTTCGACGGACCGCTCGCAGCCCCGGCGATCGAGGGCGTCCGCGCCGTTGCGGCGACGAACTTCGACCTGCTGGGGCGTGAGGAGCTGATCGTGCTGACCGACGACGCGGTGTCGGTTCATTCTCGAAACGACGGCGGACCGTGGGTTGAGACGGTTCGATACGACCTCCCCGCCGACCAATACACGAGCCCGGTCGCGTACACGGGCCTGATCGCCGCGGACCTCGATCTCGACAGCGACGCCGCCCCGCAGGCCGCTGCGGGGCGGGCCGGCGCTGCGGTCGCCTGCCACACCGCTGACCCGGACCTCGTGGTATGGGGGCCAAACGGCGTGCTGGCGCTGGAGAACCGCCTACTGCCCGACGGCGCCCGCACTCTCGTTCCCTTCCTGGAGCAGGAGCCGCTGAACGAGCTGCGGGTCGTGACGAAGGTCGTCGCGGCGGACCTCGATCAGGAAGGGGATCTCGATCTCGTCGTTCTTTCCGCCGCGGGGCCGGCACTGTGGTTCAATCGCGGGAACGTCACCTTTGAAGAACGCACCGATCGCTCGGACCTCGGGCCGGTCGGTGCGAGTGCGATCTCGGACGTGCTCGCGGTGGATCTCGATCGCGACGTCGACCTCGATCTGCTGTTGGGCACGGCGGGCGAGGCGGCCCCCGTCAGCGTGTGGGAGAACCTGCGGCACGGGGAGTTTCGAGCGAACGGCGGGAGCGATGATCCAATCGGTTTCGAACTACTCGACGCGGACGGCAACGCGAGTTGGGATCTCGCCGTCGCGGACGGGGGCCGCGTGCGACTGCAGACCTCAACCACGCCCGCCCCGGGCCGAATGCAATGGGGCGAGCCGCGGACCATTGCGAAGATCCCCGCCGCCCGGCTGCGGGCTGTCGATCACGACAACGACGGCCGCGTCGACCTGCTCGCCTGGGGGCCGGACGGGGTCTGGTTGCTGCGGAGCGTCGCCGGCGGGTGGGAGGACGTGTCCGATCGCCTGCCCGCGTTGTCCGATTCGATCAGCGACGCCCTGCCCCGCGATCTGGACGGGGACGGGGATCTCGATTTCGTCCTGCTTTCCGAGAATCGACTCGTCCTCTGGGAAAATCGCGGCGGGGAGGCGAACGCCTCGCTGCAAATTGCCCTGCTGGCGGAGTTCGACAAAGACGGCACCGATCCGAAGCGCTGTAATCACCGCGGCTTGGGCAGCCTGTTGGAGCTGCGTCGCGGGCCGATCTATCAACCGGCGGTCGTGCGGGACGCCGTCACGCACTTCGGCCTCGGGCCGCGTTCGGACGCCGCGGAGGGGGAGGTTCCCGCCGGCGAGGCGTTACGCGTGCTCTGGACCAACGGCATCCCGGAGGTGATCCGCGACCCGACCAGCGGGGCGATCTGCCACCCGCAAAAACTCGGCGGCTCCTGTCCGTATCTTTATACATGGAACGGCGTGCGATTCGCGTTCGCCACGGACCTCTGCTGGGCGGCGCCGATCGGCCTCCAACTGGCCGAGGGCGTGTTCGCCCCGACCCGGGCCTGGGAGCACGTCAAAATCGACGGCGAGGCTCTGCAATCCAAAGACGGGTTCTATGAACTCCGCGTCTGCTGCGAGCTGTGGGAGGCGGAGTATTTTGACCGGCTGGAACTGACCTGCGTCGATCACCCGCCTGACACATACATCTTTACTAACGAAAAAGTCGGTCCGCCGGAACTGGTCGAACCGCATCTTTATGCGACGGAGGCCCTGCACGCGCCCGCCGCGGCCCGGGTGCGATCCGGCGAAGGCGATTGGAAAGACGTGTTGAAGACGGTGCGAGCGAGGGACGAGGATTACCTCAAACCGTTCGATGTGAAGCGGACGCAGGGGTTTACGGAGCCGTGGACGCTGGAGTTAGACCTCGCCGGGGCGCCGCGGAGCGGCGCCGTGCTATTACTAACCGGATGGGTGTTCCCCACGGATACGGGGATCAACGTCGCTCTGTCGCAGAACCCCGAGGCGGGCGGGCCGCGGCCGCCGACGTTGTCGATGGAGACGGCGGACGGCTGGACGACGATGCTGCCGAACGCCGGGTTCCCCGGTGGGAAGACGAAGACGATCGCCCTGCCGCTACCGAACTTCCCTACCGCCCCCCGCCGGGTGCGGATCAGCGGGACGCAGGAGCTCTATTGGGATCGCGCCGCGTGGTGCGTGCCCGGCGGCGTCGAGACCCGCGAGACGCCGGCGGAGTTGGTCTCCGCGGAGCTGCGATACCGCGGCTTCTCCGCACGCAGTTGGCCGGAGAGCGGGCACGGGCCGGATCAATTCGACTATCAGACCGTCAGCCGCGACCCGCTGTGGCCGCCGATGGCCGGACCGTTCACCCGATACGGCGACGTGCGCGAGTTATTGATCGACGCCGACGACCGCCAAGCGATCCTCGCCAGCGGGGACGAGATGGCGTTGAAGTTTACGGTCCCGCCGCTGCGTGAGGGGTGGACGCGGGACTTCGTGATCAGTTCGATCGGCTACGACAAAGACGCGAACCTGCACACGGTCCACGGCCAGGGCGTGCTGCCGCTGCCGCACTCCGGCATGACCCGCTACCCGCCCGCGGCCGACGAGCCGTTCCCGGACACCCCCGAGCTGCGGGCGTATCTCGATGAATATCAAACCCGCCCGGCCGACGCCCGCGGCTTCTGGCGGGCGATGCGGAATGCGGCTGGGGGAGAGCGATGACCGAGCCGGCCTTCGCAGTCCCGTACCCGCGGCCAACGACGTTCGCGGACCCCTACAACTCCATGCGTCCCGGCGGATATGCCGAGGGGCTGCTGGCGATTGCGGACGACGATTATGAGGAGGCGCATTTTCATCGGCTGCTCGACGTGGTCGATCTGGCGAGATACGAGGAGGCCGTCTACTTCCTGCCGCTTGCTCTCGGTCGGCTCCGCGCAGGCGGGGATGCGGCGTTAGAACTAGTCAGCCCGATCTCACTATTCCTCAAATTTACGTGGCTTGAGCTTCGGCGGGACGGTCTGGCGGAGAAGGTCCGGGACACGCTCGACGCCTGTTTGAGCGATTGGACGGCGAAATTCCGTATTCAACATTGGGACCGGGACGGCTGCCGGGCGAAAGGTTGGCGGTTGCGTTACTGCGACCTCGTGCATCATCGCCAAGCGGTCCTCGACACGCTGGCAACGATGGCTCAACTTTCGGACTACCGCCCCGCCGCCTTGGCGTTCCTTTATAACCTCGCCGCAGAACGGCCGGTGGGCGCTGCCGGGGACGCCGTCCGCTCGGCGTGGTTCTTGGAGATGGTCCGATCTTATCGGGAGGGTCGGGATCAGTTCCGCTGGCGTCGCTTCAAGAACACGGACGTACTGGCTGCTTCAGAGGACGACGCGCTCGCCGCACGGCACGCCGCGGCGGTCGCGGCGGGGCTGCCGGCCTTCGATCCGGCGGCGACCTGGTGGCGAGATCTGCTGGTTCTGCTTTGGCTCACGGGACTGCCCGGCTCGCCGGACGACACGAACTTCCCGGATGCCGTGCCGGCCTGAACGTCGCCTACCCCCCGATCGCATGATGCCAGCGCTCCTGCTGCTCGCCGCATCCTTCGCCCCGCGGGGGGCGACCGTTGAAGGCGACTCGTTCAAGTATCCGCTCGCCTGTGCGACGGGCGACGACGGAACCATCTACGTTGTCGATCGGCGCCTCCCCGGCGTCTGGCGACTGAAGACAGGGGAGGATCGGCCGACGATCTTCAAGACCGGCGGCCGCGTCTTTCGCACGCCGCTGAACGCTCCGCGGTGCGTGGCGGTCGCGGCGCCCTCCAAGGCGTTTACGGAGGGGGCCGTGTTGGTCGGAGACTCGGCGACGCGGGCGATCTATCGGCTCGATCCGACGACCGATGAACCGACGGCTGAACCGCTGGCGCCGGCGGGCGACGTCCCCGGCCGCCTCGGCGTGCCGTCCGCCCTCGCGGCCGGGAACGACGGGACGGTCTTCGCGGCGGACCTCGAATCGCAGCGGATCTATCGCATTGCCCCCGGCGGCGGACCGACGCCGATCGCGGCGTTGCCCGGCGTCCGGGGGTTGTGTCTCGTCGCGGACGGCAGCCTGCTGGCGGTCACGTCGGAGAACGACGCCGTGCGACGCCTCGCCCCGGCGGAGGATGGGTCGTGGACCGTGGCGACGGCGGTGACGGGACGACCGTTCCGGAACCCGCAGGGCGCGGCGTTCGGGCCGGACCGAGCGCTGTACATCGCGGACAACGCCGCCGCATGCGTTTGGAAACTCTCGTCCACGGCCGACGGGCGGCTGACGCAACCAAAGAAATTCGCCGCGGGGGAGCCGCTGGTCGGACCGACGGGGGTGTGCCTCGACCGCTCGACCGACCCGCCGCGGCTGATCGTCGCCGATCCGCGGGCCAAGACGCTCTTTGCGATACGACTTTCAGACGGCGCGGTAACGACGTTGGCGGAGTAAACGGCCGCGGCGGCGTCAGTTCAGATACTTCGCCACGTCGGCCCCGTAGGCCCGGGTCGCGGGCAGCAGGCCGGCGAAGGCGGCGAGCAGGGCGAGACCGGGGATCAGCAGCAGTTCTTCCCACCGCACCGCCCAGGGGTCGATGACCAGCCCGGCCGGGAGGAACGGGAGCACCGCGAACGTCAGGGCGTGACCGAGGAAGAAGCCCGCCACGCCGCCCAGGAACGTGACGACGAGCGCCTCCAACAAGACGACCGCGAACACGGTCGTTCGCTGCGCGCCCAGCGCCCGCAGCACGGCGACTTCGGTCATCCGATCGGACAGGGTTGTATAGAGACTCACAAAGATCCCCACCCCGGCGACGATCACCACCAGCACGCTCAGGGCGACCAACACGGCCTGGGCGGGGGCGAGGAAGGTCTCCCGCAGGCGAGACACCGGGCCGGCGGGGTTCACCGCGGCGGCCTGGAAGCCCTCGTTGATCTCCGAAGCGAACAGGATCACGCCCATATTCGCCTCCCGGTCCCCCTTCACATCGACGAAGATCGCGGAAACCTCCTTCTGTAGGTCCGGCGTGCCGCCGACGCCGGGCACGTTCGCCTCGCGGACGGCCTGCTTGAGCGCTTCGCCCTCCAGCTCTGGCAGACCCCGCAACGCCCGCCAGCGATTCACGCCTTCCTCCAGCGGTTTGTCGTGCCCGGCGACTGCATAGAACCCGTTCAACTGCACGAACGCCGTGCGGTCGTTCGCGGTGCCGGTGGGCGATAAAACGCCGACAATCTCGAATAATTCGTCATGCACGTGGGCGTTCGGATCGTCCGCCCCGCCGTGGACCAATTTAAAACTGTCGCCCACGTCCCATTGGTTCAGACGGGCGACCTCCGAGCCGATGATCGCCTCGAACCCGCTCTCACCGCCGAACCCGCGGCTGCCGCTGCCGGGGGCGAACCGAAACGGTTCGTTTCGATTCAGTCCTGCTTTGAAGAACCTGCCGATCGTGGCGACGATCGGGAAGCCCCCCTCCTGCGTGGTGTCGCCGAAGGCGATCGGGACGGCCTCGGCGACCCGCGGGTGTTCCTGCAGTTGTTGATAATACGGGTACGGCAGCGGCTCCATCGGCGCCGGCATCCGGTACAGCGTGGTCAGGACCAATTGCAGGTCGCTGCCCTTCGGTCCGAGGATCAGATCAAACGGCGTCGCCGGTTTGGAGAGCGACTTATCGACGACCGCGGCGGTGCTCAGCACCGCGACGACCAGCATCGTGCCCAGCGCGACCGACAGCGCCGTCAGCCCCGTGACTAGCGCGCGATTTTTGACGCTCTTCAGAGCGATGGCGAACGGCGACATATCGGAGGCAGCGGGGCGAAGGACGAGGGCGGAAGGACGTTTGAAGCGGGGGCGATTTACACGGCGGCAGGCGTTTCCGCCGTCCGCCCCGCCCCTTCCACCTCGGAGACGACGCGATTGATGGCCGAGAGTTCCTCGACGCGGCCGAACCTCCCCGCGGCGTCGCGGTCGTGGGTGACCAACAGCAGGGCGACCTGTCGTTCCTCGCAGGTCTGGCGGATCAGATCGAGGATCGCATCGCGGTGGGCGAGGTCCACGTTGGCGGTCGGTTCGTCGGCCAGCATCAGCATCGGCTCACTGGCTAGGGCCCGGGCGACGGCGACCCGCTGCCGTTCGCCCACCGACAACTGCGACGGCTTATTGCCGGAGCGATGCGACAGCCCCACGCGATCGAGCAGCGCCGCGGCCTTCGCTCGGTCCGCCCCGCGTCCCGCAGAACCGGCGCCGGTGAAGCTCATGCCGAGCAGCACGTTCTCCAGCGCCGTGAACGCGGAGAGCAGATGGAAGGTTTGGAAAACGTAGCCGATCCGCTGCGCCCTAAAGCGATCCCGGGCGGCTTCCGACAGCGCCGTGAGGTTCACGCCGCCGATTTCCACCCGGCCGGAATCCGGTGTGGTGAGGCCGGCGATCACGTTCAGCAGCGTGGTCTTGCCGCCGCCGCTGGCGCCCAGCAGCACGGCCTGTTCGCCCTTCGCCAGCGTGAAGCGAGGCACGTCCAGAATCCGCACCGGCGGCCCGCCGGCGGGGTCCGGGTAGGACTTCGTCACCTCATCGACCGACAACGTCACGGATAGCGGGGGCGGTTTGAGTGGGGTGTTGGTCAAAGACGGTGCGTCGGCGGGACGGTAGCATGGCGGCGGCTCGCGCCGCACCCGCCCCGATCGATCGAGACAACTCTCGGATGTCGTTGACTGCTACGCCGCTGTTCGCCGTTCTGTTGGCCCTCGCCCCGGCGAACGAACCCGCGCTCGCCCCCGCGACCGCCTCGCCCGCCGCCGGACCGCCGCCGAGCGTGCTGGTGGACATGCTCTTGGACGAACATTGGGCCTGGACGCTGGAGAACCACCCGGAGACGGCCAGCTACCTCGGCCTGCCGGGGCATGACGATCGTTGGAACGACGATTCGCTCTCCGCCCTGGCTCGCCGCCACGCCGACCGGGTCGAGTTCGCCGAGGAGGCCGCCCGACTCGACGCTCGATACGGGGCGCAGTTGGACGAGACGCAGGCGCTGAACCTCACCCTGTTCCGTCGCGACCTGCAGGTGCAGATCGACGAGTGGAACACCGGCTGGCACCTGCTGCCGATCTCCGCCCGGGAGGGGATTCAGGATATGAGCCATATCGTCGACGGCCTGCCGTTCGAGACGGTCAAGCATTACGATGACTGGCTGACGCGGATCAATTCTTTCGGCGACAAGATGGACGCGACGCTGGCCCTGCTGGCGGAGGGCGTCCGCACCGGGCGGATGCATCCGCGGGTCGTGATGAACCGCCTGCCCCGGCAGATCCGCGGGCAGATCGTGGAAAATCCGGCGGAGAGCCTGTTCTATAAGCCCTTCCGCGACATGCCCGGGATCGACGAGGCGAACGCCGCGAAGCTCCGGGCCGCGGCGAAGATCGGCATCGCTCAAAACGTCGTCCCGGCGTACGAAAGGATGCTGGCGTTCTTTGAATCCGTCTACCTGCCGGCCTGCTACGAACAGGTGGGGTGCTGGCAGTGGCCGGAGATCCGGTTTCCCGATGAAAAAGGCCCGGACGGCACCGTGCGATTCTGGGCCGGGCCGCGGTGCTACGAGCACTTCTGCCGGAAGTTCACCACCACCGACGCCACGCCGGACGAGATCCACGCCGTCGGCCTCGCGGAGGTCGAACGCATCCGTGGGGAGATGCTCAAAATCAAAGACGAAGTCGGCTTCGAGGGCGATCTGCAGGCGTTCTTCAATCACCTGCGGACGGATCCGAAGTTCTACTATGGCAGCGCCGCGGAGTTGTTGGACGGCTATCGCAAGCTGATTCGCACCGTCGATCCGGAGCTGCCCAAACTGTTCGGCAAGCTTCCCCGCACGCCCTACGACGTGCAGGCGATCCCGGCCCACATCGCCCCGGACACCTCGACCGCTTACTACCGCGAACCCAGCGCCGACTTCACCCGCCCCGGCACGTTCTACGTGAACCTCTATAAACCGGAGAGTCGCCCGAAGTGGGAGATGGCCGCCCTGAGCCTGCACGAAGCGGTCCCCGGCCACCATTTGCAGATCGCGCGCAGCATCGAGTTGGAAGGCGTGCCCGCCTTCCGCAAGTACGGCGGCTATACGGCGTTCATCGAGGGGTGGGCGCTGTATAGCGAACAGTTGGGCGACGAACTGGGCGTCTACGACGACCCGTACGCCCGCTTCGGCCAGCTCACCTACGAGATGTGGCGGGCCGTGCGGCTGGTGGTCGACACCGGCATGCACCACAAGCAATGGACCCGCGACGAAGCGATCGACTTCTTCCTCGCCAACGCCCCGAAGACGCGATTGGACGTGGTCAACGAAGTCGACCGCTACATCGCTTGGCCCGGGCAGGCGCTGGCCTATAAGACGGGCGAATTGAGGATTAACGAACTGCGAGACTACGCCGAGGCCGAACTGGGCGACGACTTCGACGTGAAGGCGTTCCACGACTTCGTCCTCGACGCCGGCGCCGTCCCGCTGGACGTGTTGGAAGAGCGGGTCGAGAGGTGGGTCGAAGGGCAAGGTTCGTAGTGGCGTCCTTCAGGGCGCCCCGTGCACGGATCGATGCCTCACAGGGCAGGCTGAAGCCTGCCACTACGAACTCCACTCCGCCGCCGGCAGTTCTAAAAAGTTCTTCAACAACTCGACGCCCGCCTCGGTCAGAAAGCTCTCCGGGTGGAACTGCACGCCGTGGACGGGGTACGCCGTGTGCTGCAGCCCCATGATCTCGCGGCCGTACTCCTCGCTGTCGACCCAGGCGGTCACTTCGAGGCAGCTCGGCAGAGAATCTTCCGGCACGTCGAGGCTGTGATAGCGGGTGGCGGTGAACGGGTCCGGCAGGCCGGCGAACACGCCGCGGCCGGTGTGATGGACGTCGCTGACCTTGCCGTGCATCAATCGCTTGGCCCGGCCGACCGTGCCGCCGTAGACCTCCGCGAGGCTCTGATGGCCTAAGCAAACGCCGAGGATCGGAACGGTCGGGCCGAACCGTTCGATGATCGCTTTGCTCAGCCCGGCCTCCGAGGGCGTGCACGGGCCGGGCGACACGACGATCCGCTCCGGTTTTAAGCGTTCGACGTCCCCCAGGGTGACGGCGTCGTTCCGCTCCACGACGACGTCCAGCGACGGGTCGATCTCCCCGAACCGCTGCACGAGGTTGAAGGTGAACGAGTCGTAGTTGTCGAGGACGAACAGCATGGCGGTCAGCAAGCGGGCGGGCGTCAGCCCCCCCTGCGGGCGGACGGGCGAGACGATCGCCCCCATGTTAGCCGCGAACGGCGGGCAGTCCCCGCGTGTCCGGGCCCGAAAGAGATGAACCGACCGCGCCTGCGCCGCGTTACCCTAACGCCCCCCGGTTCATCCGGTTCGACTCACCAGCCCTCGCCTCAAGGAGCGTCGATGAACGCCAACCTCACGGAGATCGTCGTCGTCCTCGACCGCAGCGGGTCGATGCAGTCCATGAAAACCGAGGCCGAGGGCGGACTGGCCCATTTCGTCGCCGACCAGAAAGCGCAGGACGGCGAAGCCCGCTTCACCTACGTCACGTTCGACGATCAATACGACCTGGTCCACGACCGCGTCGACCTGCGGGAGGTTCCGGATCAGTTCGCGCTGGAGCCGCGCGGGATGACGGCGCTGCTGGACGCGGTCGGCCGCACGATCGATGAGGTCGGGCGGAAGCTCGCCAAGATCCCGGAGCAGGAACGGCCCGGCGCCGTGCTGTTCTGCGTCGTCACCGACGGCGGGGAGAACAGCAGCCACGACTACTCCGGCGACCGCGTCAAACAGATGGTGGAGGAGCAGAAGAACACGTACAGCTGGCAATTCACCTTCCTTGGCGCCGGGCCGGAGGTGTTCGCACAGGGAGCGCAGATGGGATTTGACGCCTCCTCCGGCGCCGCGTTCGGCAGTATCGACGCGGCCCTGTCGGCGACCTCAAGAAAGTTCGTCCGCCTGCGGAAGGCCATGACCGGCGGAGCCTCCCCCGCCATGATGGCCGCCGCAAATGCCATGACGGACGAGGAGCGCGCCGAGGCGGAGGGAAAATGAACCGCTGCCGTCAGCGGATCGATTCCTCCGGCAACTCGCCCTTGATGCCCTGATCGACCGGCATCTCGTCCTTGCCGTCCGGCCGGGCCTCCGCGATGCGGCGGTCCAATTCGGCTCGTAGCTTCGCCACCAGCGGAGCGAGGTCCGGCCGGGCGATCAGGTTCGTCGTCTCGCCGGGGTCGGCCTTGAGGTCGTAGAGCTCCGCCATGTGGCGGTCCGGCGAGCCGTCGCCGTGCGGATAGCGAATATATTTCCAGTCGTCGGTCCGCAGCGCCCGCACGTTCGGCGTGTAGGGGAACTGCACCTCGTAGTTGTATTCATAGAACCAACTCGTGCGCCACTCCGGGTCGCCCTCTTCGAGCAACGTCTTCCAGCTGCGCCCCTGCACGTTCTCCAACGGCTTCGCCCCGCAGATCTCCAAGATGGAGGGGGCGAAATCGAGCGTCAGCGTCTGGGCGTCGATCGTCTTGGGGTACTTCGGCGAGACCGCGTTCGGATAGCGGACGACCAGCGGGATACGGATCGACGGCTCGTGGGCGGTGCGTTTATCGACCATCCCGTGCTCCCCCTCCAGCAGACCGTTGTCGCTGGTGAAGATGAACAACGTATTGTCCAACTCCCCGGTCCGGGTGAGGTGGTCGTAAATGCGACCGACGGAGTCATCGACGGACAGGATCGTCCCCCAGTAGGCCCGCACCATGTTCTCGAAATCGAGCATCGCGGCGGCGGAGTCGTCCGGGAATTCCTTTCGCCAGTCGAACAGCGGGCCGTAGATCCCGTGCCAGGTGTTCAACCGCTGCGTGATCCACTCCGGTTTGTCGCCGAGCTGGAACGCCGTCTGCGGATAGGGCACGCGGACGTTCTCAAAGACGCCTTCGTATTTCCGCTCCGGGAAGTAGAAGCTATGCGGCGCCTTATGCCCGACCATCAGCAGGAACGGCTTTTCGGCGGTCGCCTCGTCCTCCTTTAGTTCGCTCATCCAGTCGATCGCCATATCGGTGACGACGTTCGTGTAATAGCCCGGTACGACTTCGCGAGGACCGTCGTTCGTGCGGAACTCCGTATCGAAGTACTGCCCCTGCCCGCGGTGGGTGGTGAACCGATCGAATCCCGGGCGCCGGCTATCGTCGTCCTCGCCCATGTGCCACTTGCCGATATAGGCGGTGGCGTAGCCTTCCTCCTGCAGTCGCCGCGGGAACGTGGGCAGGTCGCGGGGATAGTCGGTGAAGTTATTGACGACCCCGTGGGCGTGGGCGTACAGCCCGCCGAGGATCGACGCCCGGCTCGGCGAACAGAGCGAGGTCGTGCAGAAGTGGTTCTTGAACAGCGCCCCCTCCGCGGCGAGCTGATCGATCCGCGGCGTTTTCAGGTGCGGATGCCCCATGCAGCTCAGGGCATCGGCCCGCTGATCGTCCGTCAGGATGAACACGACGTTCGGCCGATCGGCGGCCAGCGACTTCGTCGACGGCGCCGCGGCGACCAGCGCGAGCAGAAACAGGCAAGTCCTCGGGGCGAGCATCGGCAGACCGTTCATGAAACTGCGGGAGCGAAAGCCGGAGCGCACGAGTCGCTCCGCCGGCACGTCCCCGACGATAGCCGACCGGCCCCCCCGCGTCGGCCGTCCGCCGATCGGATCCACGGCAGGCGTTGCCTCGGGGCGGCGAACGCTCCGCCGATCGCGTCGGATCGGCGAGTTTGGGAGAAGCAGTCGGCACGCGACGACGTATCGCTAACGTCCCCGGTCCCGTCTCGGCCCTTTCGATGTCCGCTGCCCGCCGTTCGTTTCGCCACCCCGACTTGCCGTGGATCGCCGCGGCGCTGGTCGTCGTCATCGCCTGGCAGGCGGGCGCCTTTGCAGACAGCCCCGCACCGGCGGTCTCTGCGCCGAACGCGACCGTCGTTTCTCCGCCGATGACTCGATCGGCGGATCGTCTCCCAGACGCCCCCGTCGCGGCGCCCGCCCACGCGACGGCCCCCGCGAGGGTCGTCGTTCTGCGGACCGAACGGCCTGTCGTCTGCGGCCTGCCTCGCGATGCACGGGCGGGGTGCGGCTTCCGTCGGTAACGCCGTCCCGGGATCGGTCGTCGCGATCCGTCAACGAGCGGCGACGGCGGGGCGAAGCTGTAGGATCGGGGCGTCCCGATCCGCGAAGGCGCCCGGCGATGCCCGACAGTTCCGCTCCCCAGAATGCCGCCGCGGATCGGTTTCGCGGCTGTTTGCTCGGGTTGGCGGTCGGCGATGCGGTGGGCACGACGGTCGAATTCAAGCCGCGCGGCAGCTTCGAGCCCGTCACGGACATGACCGGCGGCGGGCCGTTCGGCCTCGAACCGGGACAGTGGACCGACGACACCTCCATGGCCCTCTGCCTGGCCGACAGCCTGCTGGCCTGCGGCGGCATGGACCCGAAGGATCAACTCGACCGCTACCTCCGCTGGAGCGAACAGGGCGAACGGTCCAGCAACGGACGTTGCTTCGACATCGGCAATACGGTCGGCGATGCGCTGCTGCGGTATCAGAACACCGGCGACCCCGCGGCCGGTTCGACGGCTTGGGACTCAGCCGGCAACGGGTCGATCATGCGGCTGGCGCCGGTTCCGATGTGGTTCTTCCCGGACGAAGCCGCCGCCGTGCGAGCCGCCGGCGAAAGCAGTCGCACCACGCACGGGGCGGAGGAGTGCGTTGACGCCTGCCGTCTGCTGGGGCTGATCCTCTGCCGGGCGCTGGCGGGGGCGTCCAAACAGGACGTGCTCGCCGATGCGCCGGACGTGGTCGCCGCCCCCGCGATTCGACAGATCGCCGCCGGCTGCTATTTCGAGAAGGCCGAGGACCAGATCCAAGGCAGCGGCTATGTGGTCGAGAGCCTGGAAGCGGCGCTGTGGTGCTTTCATCAAACCGACTCGTATGAAGCCGCGATCCTGAAGGCGGCGAACCTCGGCCGGGACGCGGATACGACCGCCGCGATCTGCGGGCAGGTCGCCGGCGCCTATTACGGCGAATCGGGTATCCCGGCGGCGTGGCGGGAGCGCATCACGCTGGGCGACGAGATCGCCGTCCTCGCCGATCGCCTGCGGATCGCCGGCCCCGCTTCTCCCTCCCCCGCCGCTACAAAAGGCTGACATGACGTTTCCGTTCGCTGGCTCCGCACCGTCGCGCATCGTTCCCTTCCGCGGCGGCCTCGCGGCGGTCGCCGCGTTCCTGCTGGCTTCGGTTCTGCCCGCCGCGGAGCCGCTGCGGTGCGACGAGGACCTGGAGGTCGCCCTCGTGCTGGCGGACCCGGAGATCGCTCAGCCGATCGAGGTGAAGCTTGATGAGAGAGGCCGATTGTGGGTCGTGGAATACCGGCAGTATCCCGACCCGGCGGGGCTGACCGAGTTGGAACGCGACGAATACTGGCGGGTGCGCTACGACCGCGAGATCCCCCCGCCGCCCTACGCGGCGGACTCGCCGTTCCGCGGCAAGGACCGCATCAGCATTCACACGGACACCGACGGCGACGGCGTGTACGAAGCCCATCGCACGTTCGTGGAGGGGCTGAACCTGACGACCTCGATCGCCTTCGACGCCGACGGCGTGTGGGTCCTCTCCCCCCCGCACCTGCTGTTCTATCCCGACGCCGATCACGACGACGTGCCGGACGGCCCGCCCGAGGTGCACCTGACCGGCTTCGGCCATGAGGACACCCACGCGATCGCCAACTCGCTGACGTGGGGACCGGACGGATGGCTCTACGGCGGCAACGGCAGCACCTGCTCAATCGCGGTGCGGGCGCCGCTGGTCGATCCCGACGCCGAACCGGTTCGCCGCGCCGGGCAACTCGTCTGGCGCTATCACCCGGATCACGGCTTCGAGATCTTCGCGGAGGGCGGCGGGAACACCTTCGGATTGGAAATCGACGCCGACGGGAACGTCTTCAGCGGCCACAACGGGGGGAATACGCGGGGGTTCCACTTCGTCGACGGCGGCTATTACCAGAAGAACTTCGGCAAGCACGGGGACCTCAGCAACCCGCACGCCTACGGCTACTTCCCCGCGATCCCGCACCCGAACGTCGAGCGGTTCACGCACCACTTCGTCCGTTACGAGGCGGACGCCCTGCCGCCGCGGTTCCACGGGAATCTGGTCGCGATCGACGTGCTGCACCACAACCTGGCCCTGACGCAGCTGACCGCGACGGGGTCGACGTTCCGCACCGAGGACATCTCCCGCCCCATCTGGTCCGAGGGCGACGACTTCCGCCCGGTGGACCTCGAACAGGCGTTCGACGGCACGCTGCTGCTCGCCGACTGGGCGGACTCCGTCGTCAGTCACTACCTCAACCACGAGGGAGCGATCGAACCCTCCACCGGGCGAATCTACCGCGTGCAGCCGAAGGGATGGACGCCCGCCCCGGCGCCGGACTTCGCCACGGAGCAGCTCGTCGAACGCCTGCGGTCGCCGAACCGCGCCGTGCGACGCACGGCGGTGCGGCTGATCCGGCAGCGAAACGCGACCGAGTTGACGGACGACCTCGAGGCCCTAATCCAAGGCGACGCGTCGACCGCGTTCGACGCTTATGCAGCCGCCCGATCCGTCGCGGAACCCGATCGTCAGCGGGCGCTTGATCGCGTCGCGTTGAATCACGACGCCCCCTCGGTGCGACGCCTCGCCGTCGCCATGACCGATCTGACGGCGCCGCTGGCCGTGCTCGCCGAGTCGGAGACGGACGCCGGCTTGCTGGTGGCGTTGGCGGGGCGATCGCGGCGTCTGGCATCCGAGGAGGCGCTGCCGATCGTCGCGGCGTTGAGCCGTCGTGACGACTTCCAGGACGATCCCTATTTCCCGCTCGCGTTGTGGTGGGCGGTCGAGCATCAGCTTTCGACCGGCGATCCGGCCGCGACGCTCGCGGCGCTCGATCGGGAGGGGCCGCTGTTTCGGGAGACGTTGGCGTCGAGAATCCTGCGCTGGGCCACGGCGCAGCGGACGGCGTTCGGTCAGTCGGTCGTCGCCGATCTGCTGAAAGCGGAGACCTCCGACCGCGGCCCGCTGTTCGTCGCGATGACGGAAGCGGCAAACGGGTCGCCGACGCGGTCGTTCGGGGACCGGGCGGACGCTCTGGTGCGCGAGGCCGGGGCGAGCGCACCGCTCGCCCTACGGTTGCGGCTCGGACTGATCGAACCGGGCGAGGCGATCGCCGCGATCGCGAAACCGATCTCGACCGCGGATCGGGACGCGGCGCTCGCCGCGATCGTGGACCTTCGCGATGAGACCTTCCTCGTCCCGCTGTTAGACCTCGCCGCCGCTCCCGACGCCTCCCGCAGCCTGCGGACGCGGTTGTTCGCGGCGCTGGGCGGGTTCGGCTCCCCGGAGATCGCTTCCCGGCTGTTGCCGGCCCTACCGACGTTCGACGAGGAAGGACGGTCGGCGGCGATCGACCTGCTCGCCTCGCGGCCGACGTGGACGGCGGCGTTGCTGGACGCGATCGACGCCGGGGATCTCGATGCGAAAGCCGTCTCCGCCCTCACCGTCAACCGGATGCGACTGCATCCGGACGAGGCGCTGCGTGCCCGACTGAACGAAGTTTGGCCCCCCGCCCCGATCGACCCGGCGGCGACGGAGAAGAAGCTCGCCTTCTATTCACGCCGACTGACGATCGGCGGCCGGGGGGACGCCGTCCGCGGCGCCGCCGTCTATAAAAAGCATTGCGCCGACTGCCACCAATTGCACGGCGAGGGCCGGGAGATCGGCCCGGACCTGACGGCTTACCAACGGTCGCAGCGCGATCAGATGCTGCTCGCGATCGTCGCCCCGTCCGCGGAGATCCGCGAGGGTTACGAAACCGCCGTGGCGCTCCTGAACGACGGCTCCGTCCTGACCGGTCTGCTGGTTCGCCAGAACGACGAGACGGTCGAACTGAAGGACGTCCGCGGCTCCGTCCGCACGCTCCGCCGCGCCGACGTCGCCGCGCTGGAGATCACCGGCGCCTCGTTAATGCCGGATCGATTGCTGGACGAGATGAAAGACGAGGAGGTCCGCGACCTGTTCCGCTACCTGGAATCGACGCCTCCGACCAGCGCGAACGCCGGTCGCTAACCGCGGCCGCGGTGAGCGGCCCGAAGCGCTCTGCGACGATTCAGACGCTCAATGACGGCTGCGCCTGATCTGCCGAGGCCCGATCCGCCTGCGTCCGATCCGAAGGCGGGCGATCGCCCTCCGCGGCGTCTCGCTGCGTCAGGGAGGGATTCGGCCGGGCGAGGCTTCTCTTCAAGACCACGCGATTGCCCCGATCGCTGTACTCGACGCGATCCATGAAGGCCCGCATCAGCATGATCCCGCGGCCGCTGGCTTTCAAAAGGTTCTCGGGATCGGTCGGGTCCGGCAGCGACGAAACGTCGAACCCCGGCCCCTCGTCGCAGATCTCAAAGACCAATTCCGTCGAGGAATAGTCCAGCGAGACCGTGACGCGACGATCCGCATACGGCTGTTGCGTGCGACGTTCCTCGATCTGTCGATCGAACGAGTCGTCGCCCCGCTCCCGCAGTTCGGAGGAGACCTCCAGGTTGCCGTGGATCACGGCGTTCAACACCGCTTCCTCCAGCGCCACGCCGAGTCGGGTGCGGTCGGCGGCGGTCAGCCCGGCGAGGTGGGACGCATGGTCTTGCAGAAACCGGGCGAGGTCCGACGCCGTACGGCGGTCCGACGGAATCGAATATTCGACCCGCTGGACGGCCACGAAGTTCATTAATTCATCCCGCGAGCGCAACTGCCGGCTCATCTCCAGCAGCGAACGACAGATGTCCGGCAGCTCCGCCGCCAGACGGCGCTTCGCGACGTAGTTCGAGGCGCCCAGTCGCAACGCCTCGCAGGCGATCTCTTCGCTGCCCTCGGCGGTCATCAGCACCGTCGGGAGGGCTTCCCATCGCTCTTGAACGGCGTCGATCAATTCCAGGCCGTTCATTCCCGGCATCTTCAGATCGGTCAGGATCAGATCGACCGGTTCCTCGGCCAACGATCGCAACGCTGCGGCGCCGTCTTCCGCTTCGACCGTCCGCCACTCCCCGGCCTTCTCAAGCAGGTGTTTCGCGTGAGCCCGCTCCAGCGGATTATCGTCAACGATCAAGATCAGCGGCATACGAGATGTCGGGTCGACGAAGGGAACGATCGGGCGCCGAATCGCCCAGTCGACGAGCCTAGCTCGCAGATCCCGCCGCGGTCGGGTTCGCTTTTATTTTCGGACCGATCGGACCGGCCGCCGGCGTTTCGCTCGGACCATCCATCCCAGTAGACCGAGCATCGGCGCCCCGGCGACCGAGGAGAAATTCGTCGCGGCGCCGCGCCGCCGCGTGGGCGATATACAGGGCGACGGTCCGTTCGATCCTGACGTTCCGCCCCCGCACCGGGGACCGTCGGCATCGCGTGCAGCCCGTCGTCCGAAACGCCCTCATGTTCCGCCGACTCCCTCGCTCCTTGCCTCCCGACGAACTGGCGCCCTCGGATCGTTCGGAAGCCCAGTTGAACCGCGTTTGTCGAATGGTTCGACGCCGACACATCGTCGCCGTCTGCCTGCTGGGCGTTTGCTCCTTGGCGCTGTACGAGGTCGCGACCCGGTCTCTGGACTCGCTGCGGGGCGACGCCGATCTGATTCATCGGACCGGCCGACCGCGGATGCTGTCCCAAAGCCTCACCGCGACCGCCTTCGCGATTACCGGCCTCCCCGACGGCGCCCAGCGGGAGACGGAACGGAGGAGGATGGCGGAACTGTCGGGCCGATTCGAGGAGGAGCATCGCGACGTTCTGACCGTCTGGTTCGAACGCTCCGCGACGAACCGCGCATCGGACGGGCTCTCCGACGAACTGACGGGCGGATTCGAGCGGTTTGAGGCATCGGTCGAAGCGTTTCTCGCCTCGACCGAGCCGTCGCTCGCAAAAACCGACGAGCAAGCCCGCGACGTGCGGGGGAAGGCGATGGAACTGCGCGCTCGGTCGCAACGCTATATCGTTCTGATAGATCGATTCGTGGAGCGGGCGGCGAGCCGTGCGGATACTTCGCACCGCGGCGCTTCGCTCAGTCTGGCCGCCTGTTTCCTGAGCCTCGCCGCCGTCACCGGGCTGTCGCTGTGGCCGACGGCGAACCTCGTCCAACGCCAGATGCGGGAACTGATCGACTCCCGTCAGGAGACGCAGGGGATCCTGGACACGATCCCGGCGAGGATCTGGTATAAAGATATGAATAATCGCGTGCTGCGGAGAAATCGCGCCGCGGCGGAGACGCCCCCTCGCCCCGACGAGTCGGTCGAGCGGAAGGCGTCTTGCGAACGCGCCGGCAGCGACGCGGCGCCGGGGGAACCGGCGGAATTTCTCGACGACGAGCGCCAGGTGCTGCAAACGCGACGCCCCGTCATCGGAGTCGTCGAAGCGATCGACGAGCCGGGAGCCGACCGGCGCTGGCTGCGGACGGATAAACTGCCGGTGCTCGACGCGGAAGGCGACGTGCGGGGGCTGATCTGCGTGAGCACCGACATCACGGAATTAAAAGCGGCCGAGGAGAAGCTCGAAACGGCCTGCCTGGCGGCCGAAGAAGCCGACCGGGCGAAAAGCGCCTTCCTCGCCACGATCAGCCATGAGATCCGCACGCCGCTCAACGGCGTCTCCGGAATGATGGACTTAATGATGGAGACGGACCTCACCGACCATCAACGGGATCTGTTAGAGACCGCGAAGGAAAGCGCCGCCGGGCTGCTGACGCTCATCAATGATTTGCTCGACTTCTCCAAGATCGAAGCGGGCAAGCTGGACCTGTTCGAGGTTCCGTTCGCTCCGCGGACCTGCGTCGAACAGGTCGTCAAGCTGCTGCGATCGGGCGCCGAGAAGAAAGGTCTGTCGCTGACGGCGGAGATCGCCGACGACGTGCCGGAGGCGGCGCTGGGCGACGGCGATCGCTTGCGGCAGGTGCTGGTCAATCTGATCGGGAATGCGGTGAAGTTCACGGCCGAGGGCGGCGTTTCCATTCGGGTGGAACGCGCGGCGCGGACCGCCGTGGCCGACGGCAAAACCTGGCTGCGGGTGGCGGTCAAGGACACCGGCATCGGCATCGCGGCGGAGGCTCAGCGACGCATCTTCGAACCGTTCGCCCAAGCGGACGGCTCCACGACCCGGCGCTATGGCGGGACCGGGCTGGGGCTGTCCATTTGCTCGCGGCTGGTCCGCCTCATGGGCGGCGACCTGACGGTTCGCAGCGAACCCGGCCGCGGCAGCACGTTCTCTTTCTATATCGTCGTCGGCCCGCACGAGGGGCCGTTGCAACCCCTCGCACCGCACCGACAAACGGCGAACGTCCGCGTTCGCCCGCTGGAAATTCTGCTGGCCGAGGACAACCCCGTCAATCAGAAATACGCCTTGGCCGTGCTGCGGGGCGAGGGGCACGACGTGACGCTGGCGGAGAACGGCCTGCGGGCGGTCGAAGCCTGCCGCGACCGCACCTTCGACCTGATCGTGATGGATATGAGCATGCCGGAGCTGGACGGCCTCTCCGCGATCCGGCAGTTGCGGGGATCGGGCTACGAGGGGTCGATCCTTGTCCACTCCGCCTTCGCGATGGATCGCGACCGCGACGAATGCCTCGCCGCCGGCGCCGACGGGCACCTGCCGAAGCCGGTCAAAGCGGAGGAACTCCGGACCGCGGTGCTGGCCGCCGTCCCCGACGCCGCCCTGCCCCCCGTCCCCTCGGAAGCGCCCTCTATCGACGATCAGATCGCCGAGGACGAGACCGCGGCCCCGGCCGCCGGCGCCGAGGACGGCGCGAACGCCGAGGCGGTCGGCGTCTCGGTCGAAGAACTCCTCGATCGATTCGACGGCGATCTGGAGCAACTGCGGAGCCTGACGACGATTCTGCTGGACGACGGCCCGAAGTGCTTAAAGCAGGTGCGATCGTCCGCGGAACGGCGCGACGCCGATGCGGTGGAGATCGCCGCCCATCGTTTGAAAGGGTCGATGAATCTCTTCGGCTTCGATCGCACCAGCGACGCCGCCCGCCGGGTGGAACTCGACGCCCGGGTCGGCCTGACGGACGATCTCGAAGCCCTGCTGGTCGAACTGGAAGCGACGTACGGACAGACGGAACGACTCCTGAAGTCCGTCCTTGACGATTAATCGCGAGCGGCGCCCGCTCGTCAGCTCATGTCCAGCCCCGGCAGCGTCGCGGAGCCGGAGCTGAAGCGGTCGGTCTCCACGCCCATCCGCTGCAACATGCTGACGTAGAGATCGCACAGCGGGCGGTTGTTCTTTCGGTCGAACGTCAGATGTCCCCCGTGCCGGAAGCCGCCGCCGGCCAACAGCATCGGCAGGTTCGTATTGTCGTGCCGGTTCGCGTGGCCGAGGTTCGACCCCTGCAACACCATCGTGCGGTCCAGCAATCGCTCCCCGTCTTCGCTCACCGAGGATAATCCGTCGACCAAGCGGGCCAACTCGGCCATTTGGGCCGTCTCGATCGCCTGCAATTGCGTGCGGGAGTCCCGCTGCTGGCTCTGGTGGGTGAGGGCGTGATGGGGCAACTCGACGCCCGGCAGATCGACTTTCGGGTTGAACTGCTGGGTGACGAAGATCGTGATGAGCCGGGTGGAATCCGTCTCGAACGCCAGCCGGGCGAGGTCGTACATCGTCCGCGTGCGGGTCACGAGCGCCGTGGGATCGAGGTCGTCCTTCGGCGGCGGGGCGTCCACCTCCGGCTTCGGGCGGGCCTCCCACTGTTCGCTGGCGTGCAGACGACGCTCCACATCGCGGACGGCCGTCAGGTATTGGTCCAATCGGTCGCGGTCCGCCCCCCCGACCTGCCGTTTTAGTCCGCCGATCTCGCCCTCAAAGGAGTCCATCAGGCTCCGCCCTTCCCGCAACCGCCGCACCTGCGATCGCACCTGATCCGGCGTGCCGTTCACGAACAACTGCCGATACACCCGCGAGGGCACGACCTCCGAGGGGATCGCCACGCCGTCGGCGGTATAGGAGAGCGTTTTATTGGACGGGCCGACGCGGAGGCTGAGCGTCGGAAACCGGGTCGTATGGCCCACGTGCTGGGCGGCGTATTGATCCAGCGAGATTCGGTTGCGAAAGCCGGCGCCGCGGGGATGCGGGGCGCCGGTGAGGAAGCACTGGTCCGTCTGATGCCCGCCGACGACTTCCGGGTGGCTCAGGCCGCTGAAGACCGTGAAGTCCTCGCGGTGCTTCGCCAACGGCTGGAGATACGGCGAGAGCTTGTAGCCGCGTCCGGCCTCTTCCGGAAAGAACGCCTCCGGCATAAAGCCGAGATCCACGTTGATCGCGACCATCCGCCGCGGCGTCGCCCGTGATTCGTCGCCCCGCGCCTTGGCGATCGCGGGTCGCATCGCGTCCAGCAGCGGCAGCGCGAGCGCCGCCCCCGCGCCGCGAAGGACGGTACGACGGGGTAGAACGCGGGACATAGCGATCGACGGGCGAGGGGACGGCGGAAGGACTATGATAGCGAACGGCCGGCGGCGTTATTTCTCGCGGAACATGCGGCTCTGCACGAGAGCATGCACCATCGATCGGACCCCGAACCCGCCGGGTTCGAGGCGATCCAGCATCGCTTCGAACTCCGCTTCGTCGGCGAACGAGACCGGGGCGCCGGTGGCGTAAACGGTCAGCCGACGCAACAGGTTCGCGGCGATCTGCCGGTCCATGCCCCGCAGCCGATCGCGGAACCCGTTCACGTCCTCAAACGCGCCGGCGCCGGGCAGATCGCCGAACGATTCGACCGGCGGGCCGACCTCGTAGCCAATCGGCCGACCATCCGGTTTCCGCTCCCGTTTGCCCGGCGGGCCGTCCGCCAGGATGCGGTAATGATCGCGGTAACCGCCCATCACGTCGAAGCTTTCGAGAGCGAAGCCCGGCGGGTCGATCTTTCGGTGACAGCCCGCGCAGGCCGGGTCGCCCCGGTGGGCGTTCAGCAGTTCGCGGATCGTGGTCGCCCCGGAGATGTCCGGTTCGATCGCCGGCACCGACGGCGGGGGCGGCGGCGGCGGATCGCCCAGCAGGCGATCCATCACGAATACGCCCCGCACCACCGGGCTGGTGGTCGTGCCGTTTGCCGTCACCTTCAGGAGAGACGCCTGCGTCAGCAGCCCGCCACGTGGGTGTTCCGCGGGGATCGCGACGCGACGCAGATCCGACCCGGTCACCCCGTCGATTCCATATAACTCCGCCAACGGCTGATTGACCATCAGGAAGTCGGAGTCGTACACATGGCTGGCCGACAGATCCTCCCGCAGCATCGCGGCGAAGAACGCCCGGGTTTCCTCGACCATCGACTCCGTCAGAAAGGCGGTTGCCTCCGGGTACAGATTTTCGTCCGGCTCCGTCAGGCGGATATCCTCCAGATCGAGCCAGCGATTCAGGAACCGGGCGACGAACCGCTCGGACCGCGGGTCGTTCAATAACCGCTCCGTCTGGCGACGCAGCCCGGCGTCGGTCAGCAATTCGCCCGAGGCCGCGGCGGCTTCCAGTTCCGCATCCGGCGGGCCGTCCCAGAGGAACATCGCCAGTCGGGAGGCGACCGCGTAGCCGTCCAACGATCCCGGTTCCTCCAATCGCAGCAGGAACGCCGGGCCGGTCAGCAGCGCCCGATAGCCCGCCAGCATCGCCTCGACGAACGGCTGATCGTCGGCCAGCCGGGCTTGAATCTGTGCCCGAGGAACGGCGAGGTCCGCCTTGGTCGCCGGGCGGCGGAGGGCGCGCTCGGCGAAGGCTTTCAACAGGCGATCAGCGTCCCCCTGCGGATCGGCGCTGACCACGTGATAAGGGAGTCCCGAATCCGGGTCGACTGCCGGCGGCGCCCGTCGACCGCGGCGGCGATCGGCGTTCGGGTCGGCTTCGATCCGTTCCAACGGCAACTCGCCCATGAGGCGCTGATGACTCTCCGGCGGCCACGAGGCGACCTGCGCATCGCTCCCCTCCGGCGGCAGCGGGCCTTCCAGTTCGAGCCATTGGATCGCGACGCCGACGGAATCGAACGTCTCGTAGCGCCGCACCCCGTCCGTCAGCTTCCCCTTGATCCACGCCGAGGGCGGCGAGACCGCGAGGTATTCGATCGGTTCGTCCTTCCTCAGCCACGCCCGACACTCGCCCACCCCGGGTTCGTTCGGAGGCAGATCGCAGCGTCCCAGCAGACGCCCGGTCGGCGTATAGAAGGCGACGACGCCGCCTTCGTCGGTCGGTTTGAGCGTGCCGTGGTCGTTCCGCAGCGACCACCCGCGAACGCGAAAGACGTACTCCCCGTCCTGCGGCACGCGGAACGGTTTCACCACGGTGTTGTGGTTCGCCCGGGAGTGCATGAACGTGGCGACGCCGTCGAACTTCGGCGCCGGGTCTTCGAGAACGCCGGGGTCGCGGGTGGCGAAATCGCCGTTGGAGACCGTCAGCGTCGGGTCGATCTCCGTGCCGACCAGCGGGATCCCCATCGTCTGTTTCAACTGAGTCTTCAACGTCTGCACGTCGGCGGCGCCCTCCAAGCTGTTCATCGTCGCCCGCATGACAGTCGGACGACGCGGGTTCGGATCGTCGGCGAGGGCTTCGCGGAGAGCGAAGTCGGCGACGTCCAGATAGCGACTGACGGTGACGTGCGAAAAATCGAGCGCCCCGGCGCTCTTGGCGAACCCGTCCTGCACGCCGTCCGGCGGCAGCATGTCGGCGAGATCCAGGTGCGGCAGCCCGAGGATCTCCTTGAGCGAGTTGGCGTATTCCTCCCGGCTGAGTCGCCGCAGTTCGGCTCTTCCCTGCTTCGCCCGGGAGAGACGCTCCGCAGCCACGAGACTCTCCCGCAGCGAGGCGGTCGCGGCGGCGCTCTCGCCCTTCGGCAGCGTGCCGTACTCTTCGGGCGGCATCTCGCCTCGCTCGATGCGTCCGAGCGCCTTCGCCCACGCTGCGGCCGCGACCGCGTCGGTCAGGTCGGCCGAAAGCGAATCAAGCGCGAATCCCCCCTCCGCGGCCCCGGCGGAGTGACAGTCCAGGCAGTGCGTCGCCACGAACTGGGTGATGCGTTCGTCCGCCGTCGCCTCCTGCCCCGCATGAGCCGGCCCGGCGAGCAACGCCGCCGCAACCAGCGACGCGGCAAGCTGCAGTTCCACCGGAGGCGAAAAGGGAAACGACATCAGCAAGGCTCGGCAAGCGGAGCGAAGAACGGCTCCGAATCTTAACCAGTCTCATCCGTCAAAGAACGGATCTCTGCCTGTGGCCTGCCCCGCCCCTTATCGCTGCGAAGCAATCCGATAAAGAAGCACACAGAAGCCCTGCGGGATCAACCTTTGACAGACGCCACAGGTACCGTCCTCCGGTAGAACCGACATCAGACGCTTCTTAGTAGAATCTGACGCGGGTGAGAGGCGTTTATTGCTCGACTTGACCCGTAGAACGCCTCGCATGGCATCTTAAGGCCCCGCGAACGTCGTGTCGTGCCGACGCACCGATAAGAACCGAATAAGGCGGCAGCCGACCGTCGCCGGCGTCGCCGGCGGCCGATACGCCCTCCCACAGATCTTCCGCAGACGATTGCACCGGCTCCCCCCGTGAGCGGGGTCGGAGGACGGCGCTCAGCCGTCGCCCCGCCCGCTACCCCATGCCGTGGTTCACGCGAGTTACGCACTCCCGCCGTCACAGCTCAGGCTCAGCCGATGAGAGAGCTCAGATTGTCGCTTAATGGCCGTTGACGGGAGCCTTTCCGGAAACCGACGCCGGCTCTTCGAGTACGGGCGGGGCCGCCTTTTCATTGGAGTAATAACTGCCCTTCGTTCGACCGTACCCATAGCCGTAGCCGCCGTAATAGCCGCTCTCGACTTCGCGAACGTATTCGCCGCTGGAGTCGACAGCGTTGACCACCAGGCCAAGCAGATTCGCCCCGGCCCGATCCAGCGTGTCCAGACTCTCCTGGACCTTCCGGCGGGTCCGTTTCGAGAGCCGAGTGACCAGCACCACGCCGTCAGCGGACGGGGCGATCGCGGCGGGATCCGAGACGGCCAAAACGGGAGGGCTGTCCAGGACCACAAAATCGAACTTGTGCCGAAGCACCTCCACAAAGTCCTCAAACGCTTGCGAGGAGAGTAGTTCCGCCGGGTGGTCCGCTTTGCGGAGACAGGGAAGCAGCGAGAGGCCGGGCACGCCGCTCTCCACCACCGCGTCGCTCAGCTTGTCCGGGTTCTCAATCACGTCCGTCACAGAGACCCCTTCCTTCGGCAGACCGAACAGACCGGCGACGCGGGGGCGGCGGAGATCGACGTCGACCAACACGGTCGATTTCCCACTACGGCCCAAGGAGACGGCCAAGTTCGCGGCAAGCGTGCTCTTCCCGTCGCCCGGGTCGCCGCTCGTGACCTGGATGACTTTGACCCCGGACCGAGCGGCGAACGCCAATCCCGCCCGGACGGCATGGAACGATTCGGCGAGCCGGCTTTGCGGACGGTGAATCGTGAGGAGAGACGGGTCGAGCTTCCCGGTCTGCTTCGTGCGCCGGAGGGTCTTCGCGGGGATCACCGGGACATGGCCGAGCAGCGGGAGACCGAATTCCGCCCGCAATTCTTCGGGCCCCTTGAAGCTGCGATCGCCCTGTTCCAACAGGTAGGCCAATCCGAACGCGACCGCAAGTCCCATCACGCCGCCCATCGACAGGCTGCGGATCAATTCCACCGGAGTCAGAGCGCCGAGCGTCGCCGGCACCAAGGAAGCCACGCGAACCCGTTCCGCATCCTTCGTCAGGTCCAACTGGGAGATCTTATCCACCAATGCCGTGTGCATCGCCGCGTGCCGAGCCAATTGATCCCGGAGTTCCCGCTCGGTCAGTTCCGCATCGCGAAGGGCTTCCGCTTCCTTTTCCGTGGAAGCGTACTCCTCGTTCAGCATGGCGATCTGAGCCTTGAGCACCTCGGCCTTCTCCTGGCGGGCATCTACGAAAAGGTCTAAGAACGATTTCGCAGATTCCTCCGAGCCGGTGAGTCCGGCGCGCTCAGCCATTAGTTTCCTGACGGCCGCGTAACGGTTCTCCAACCGCTTCCGCTCCGGATAGTTCTCGCCGAACCGCTCCCGCGCCTCCTCTAACTCGAGTAACAAATCCAAGTGCTTTTCTTCAAACGATAACTGCGTGGCCGCCGGAGACGATTCGCCGTCGGACTCGTTTTGTCGCGAGATCGCCGCCATCTGGGCTAACGCCTCCCGGCGTCCCCCTTCGGCCAATGCCTTGCGAATTGCGTCGATTTCCGCCGTCAACGTGGTCAGCTGCAAGCGTAGTTCGTCCTCGTGGGCGTCGATCTGCAGGAGATCCGCAGCGTAGGGGTTCACTGGAGAACCGTCTTCGCCGCGGGTCAGCGGCGAGGTGCGTTGGAACTCGCGATAAGCGGCTTCCGCCGATTCTAATTCGCCGCGGACCTGATCGTTCGCTTTCGTGATAAGTTCAACGGCCTCTTGAGAAACGGACTGCTCGTCCTCCTTCACGCTGTCGATGAACGTCGCCACCACGGCGTCCAGCACAGCTTTTGTCTCTTCGGGACTCTTGCCGACATACCCAAGCTGGAGAACCCGCGTCCCCTCGATCTGCCGACCGCTCAGACCTCCCAAGATCGTCCCGACCGGCGAACCGCCGCCGCGAAACCGGGGCAGGTCGGCCAGATCGTGTTCTTCAACGGCCCGCTGGATCAGCGGAGGAGTCTGGATCCGGTGGAGATAGTCGCCGAGTACGTTTTGCGGCGACTGCGGCCGGCCGTTGAGATCGTTCTCAACCGGAAGACTCGCTTCGCGGTAGGAGACCGTGACTTCGGCGGTCGATCGATAGACCGGTTCCTGCTTCGTGAAGTGGTAGTAGCCGCCGCCCAATCCGGCGGCCAGCCCTAGCACGAGTAGGTACCACTTTCGACGTAGCAACCGGCCGATCGGAGGACCGGCCGGGGCGTTCTGCGCACCGGTCGAGTAAGCCGGAGGGCCGGCGCCGAAAGACTCCCCGCCGAAGCCCCGAGAGTCCGGCAAGCGACTACCGTATCCATTGGACAGGGGATATTCGGCGGAACGAGACACAAACGACCTCGGGGCGGAGCAAGAGACATGGGGACGGCGATCACGCCGCGAGCATCGGTGCACGCACGGTCAATTCTTCGTGCGGACGGGAGCCGGCTCACTGTACGGGGGGGCGTGCCGCTTCAACAAGACGCTGTCTGCCGCCGGGATGGAGAAACCACGATTGCGGAGGCTCCGCCGGGAAGGTTTCCGTATTCATACCTCCAGGATGGCGATGCTGCCGAAAAGCAACGCGACCGGCCGTCATCGCACGCCGTCGGTCGACGCCGACCGTCGTGCCTGCGCAAGACGGTCAAGCAACCGGTCCGTCAAAGGATCATCCGGGGCGACCGCGGACAGGATCGCGAGTTGCTCGGACGCAGCGTCGAGCCTCTCGTCCTCGAGGAGCCAACCGATGAATGTTCGCCGGGCCGCGACGTCGCGCGGCGCCGCCGCCAAGTGGCTCCGCATCGCCTCGACCGCCCCCGCCGAGTCGTTCGTCAGTCGGAGGGCGAAGGCTCGATCGCGCGGAGCGGCGTCGCCGGCGAGCGTCTTCTCGGCGAGTTCTACGGCCAACGTCGGGAACTTGGTCGCGACCGCCTCCGCAGCCGCCGAGTGTGCGGCCGGGCTTGAGGGGAGCAGCGTGAGGAAGCGGGCTCGTTCCGCAACGTCTGGGATCTTGCCCGTCGACAGGGTAGACGCGACGACGGCGGCTCGGTCCGCGTCCAGCGCGAGTACGGACCGCCAGCATTCGTCGGCAATTTCGTGGAGTCCAAGTCGCTCGGCACGGTCGGCGGCGGCCGCCTGAACGTCCACGTCCGCCGGAAAATTCCGGTGCAACGCCGACAGAAACCGACGGCCCGTCGGATCTTCGCCGGGCGCCGCCCATGCGATTCTCGCAAGGTGGTAATCTAGCCGTGGCAAGAAGGGACAGTCGGCCCGCGCGGCAGACAGTTGTTCGAACGCCGGAGCCAGGGATCGCTGAACACGGGGATCGGCTCGGATCGCTGAGAGTCGGGCCGTTTGATCGGGACCGATCGCCGCGAACGCTCCGAATCCGGGGTCGGCGATGCGTTCGAGGGCCTGCTCAGACATCCCGGCAGTGGCCGGCTCGGCCCTCAGAGCCTCGAGCGTTTCGTCGCGGTAGCGTCTCATCAGCAACCGCGCCAGCGTGAACCGCGCCTCCACGTCGTCCGGGCGACGTTCGATCGCTTCGCTCAACCGATCGACTTCGTATTCGACCGCCGCCTCGGGCCACTTATCCGCGTCGTCGTCGACCGTATTCAGTTCGCGGTGCGGAGCGGCCGGCGCCGCGAGCCGATGCTCCCACGCCGCCCACCCGCCCACCGCAACAAGCGTCCAAGCGAGCACTGC
>NZ_WTPX01000036.1 GCF_013036045.1 Alienimonas chondri | reverse complement strand
TGGCGGGCGTGGGACTGTGCGTGGCGTCCATCGGCGCCGGCGGCGGGAGAAACGGCGGCGGAGCGGCGCCGACGGGCACGGCGCCGATGGACGCCACGCACAGTCCCACGCCCGCCAGAATCCCCGCGAGCGGCGTCGATCGACGAGCGGCGGAAGCGAGCGAAGTCATCGGCATCCAGCGCAGTCGGCGTTGAAGCGGTAGGGGGCCGCGGTCAGAATAAGTGTCTCCCGGGCTGTCGGACACCCGGGGGCGGGGCGAGTTGAGCGGAGGGACGCCGCCTGTTGCCGCCCCGGATCGGAGGGATACGATCGCTAGGGTTGCGCCCGGGATTGCCCCCCATGGGTCGGTCGGGGTCGCCGCCCCCATGAATTTCGCTATTCCCCCGCCCTTATCGCGCCGCACGTCTGTCATGGCCGCGCTTGACCCGCCCCAAGCCATGCGAGAACACAACCCGATCAGTCAAACGGACACGGAGTTCGTTCAGCGGAGCCTGAACAGTCGGGACGTCGATCCCCGGGCGAACGAGCCGGGGCACGATTCTTCCATTCGCGACGGCAAGCGGCTGAAGAATTCGGAGCAGGGGTACTGGTCGGAGACGGTCTCCGAAGCGGACCGCGGTGCGTTGTTGTCCACGGTCATCAACGCGGCGAACACGATGATCACGCTCTCGGAAAAGCGCGAGGACGGGGAGACGCCGCTGATCTACGTCAATCGGTATTTTTGCGAATTCACCGGCTACGAACCGGAGGAAATCCTCGATCGCGATTGTCGCTTCCTGCAATTCAAGGACGGCGTGCGGATCGAGACGGGCAACGAAAACAACCGCGCGGAGATGCGCGAGGCGATTCGCAGCGAACAATATGTCCGGTTGATGCTGCGGAATTTCAAGAAGGACGGGACGGAATTTCGCAACGAACTGTATCTGTCCCCGGTGGAGGAGACGAACGGCAAGTCGCGTTTTTTCGTCGGGGTGCAGAACGACGTCACCGAGCGCGAGTTACTAATCGAACGGCTCCGCGGCAGCGAAGCGTCTCTCAACGCCACCTTCGCCTCCAGCCCCGTCGCGTTGTCGCTGGTCGAACGGACCGACGACGGAACCGTCCGACATCTGCGCGTCAATCCGTCGGCGGCGCGGTTGCTGCTGCGAAACGTGGACCCCGGCCTGAGTCCCGACGAGATGGTGAAGCGTTGCGTGGGCCGATCGCTCGGCGATCTCGGCGTGCCGGCGCCGCTGACGGACTGGCTCAACGAAGCGTTCGATCAAATCGCCTCCGGCGAGGCCGGCGCCGAGCCGTTGAGAACCCGGTTGGATCAGCTGGTGCATGGGGAACGGCGGCACCTGGCGGTCTCGGCGGTCTCCGTCGATTCCCGTCGTGAAGGCCCGCAGCGGTTCTGTTACACCGCCGAGGATCTGACGGAGTTCGACGTTCTCGAGGCGGAACGTCTGCTGATGCGGTCGGCCGTGCAGCAGACGGACGTACCGACCCTGATCCTCAGTCCCGACGTCGATCCGCCCGGCCCCTACATTCTTTACGCCAACCCGGCGGCGGCGGCGTTGGCGGGACGTAGTGCGGAAGAGTTGACCGGCGAATTATTGACCGCATTGAACGGCCCCCGCACCGACCCGGACGCCCCGGCACGGATGCGGCAAGCGCTGAAACAGGAGGGGAAATACCACGGAGAAGCGGCGATTCAACAGGCCGACGGCACGTCGCTGGTGGTGGAGTGGGACGTCTCCGCAATTCGCGGCGAGGACGGAACGCCCACCCACTACGCCGCGACGCTCCGCGATTTAAGAGGCCGGCGGGAGTTGGAATCACAGGTGCTCTCCGCCCAAACTCGGGAGCAGGCCCGCATCGCCCGCGATCTGCACGACGGCGTCGCCCAGCAATTGGCCGGGTTGAATATGCTGTGCGGGATGTTGAAGTTGCAGGCGGAGGAGGGGGAGGACGTGACGGAGGTGGTGGACAGCATCGCCGACGCCGTCCAGGGCGCCGCCCGCGATCTGCGGGGCGTCGCTCATGGGTTGATGCCGCTGGACCCGGATCGCGGCGGGCTGGCGGAGGGATTGAGTCGGCTGGCGAACCTCACCACGGAAATCACCGCCGCCCATTGCGAGCTCCTCACGCCGGACGGCCCCGTCGCGGTGGACGATCCCGGCGTCGCCCACCATCTGTACCGCATCGCCCAAGAGGCGCTCAGCAACGCGGTTCGGCACGGGAAGGCCAAGCATGTTCACGTGACGCTCGCGAACGACGGCCCCGACCGCGCCTTTCTGATCATCGCCGACGACGGCGTCGGCTTTGATGCGGAGCAGGCCGCCGAGAATCCGGATGCGGGCATCGGCCTGTCCGCGATGCAGTTCCGCGCCCAGGCGGTCTATGGACAACTGCGGTTTGAATCGCCGGACAGCGGCGGCACGCGGGTGGTCTGCACCTTTCCGCACTTCGACAGCCGCGACGCCTGACGGCTGCCTGACGGGTCGTTGGAAGGCGTGTCGGATCGCATTCGCCCCGCCTTTTTCACGAAAGCCTGCCCTTGGCCGCCTCCTTCGCCCTCGCGTTCGCCCTGCTGCCGGCCGCCATTTCGGCGGCGCCGACGGATTCGGCTTCGTCGCCGCCCGTGCCGATGATCTTCGACACGGATATGGACACCGACTGCGACGACGTCGGCGCGCTCGCGATGCTGCATGCGTTGGCGGACGCGGGCGAAGCGACGATTCTCGCCACCCCGGTCAGTTCGAAGTTCCCGTACTCCGGCCCGTGCACCGCGGCCCTCAACGGCTGGTACGGCCGTCCCGACCTGCCTGTGGGCGTGCCGAAAGGGGAGGGCGCCGCGATCGATCGCGGTTCGCGGTACGCGAAACAGATCGCCGAAACGTACCCCAGCGTCTCTCGGGGAACGCGGTTCCAAACGAACGCCGACGCCCCGGACGCGGTGCGGGTCTATCGGGAGGTTCTCGCCGCCCGCCCGGACGTGGCCGACGACCCGGCCGGCGGGGTCGTGGTGGCGTCGGTGGGTTACCTGACGAACCTCCGCGATCTGCTGGCCAGCGAGCCGGACGATCTCAGCCCGCTGTCCGGGCCGGAATTAGTGAAGGCGAAGGTGCGATTGTGGGTCTGCATGGGCGGCCGCTACCCGGAGCACCGCGATCCCGGGGTGTACGGCAATTTCAAACCGGACCCGTCCTCCGCGGTCGCCGCCGCCCGCGACTGGCCCACGCCGATCCTGTTCAGCGGGCTGGGCGAGGACGTGCTGACTGGCGGGACGCTCTCCTCCACGCCGGCGGAGAACCCGGTCCGCAGGGCCTACAAGCTGTACCTCGGCGACAAACCGGCCCGGCCGAGTTGGGATCCGATCGTCGTGCTGTACGCCGTTCGCCCCGACGCCCCGTTCTGGACGGTGCGTGAGGAAGGATTCAACGAGATCTTCCCCAACGGCACGAACGCGTGGCGGAGCGAGCCGAACGACCCCCGCCACCGCCTGCTCGAGTTCACGGACGGCGTTGAGAAAAAGGACGTGCGGGACGCGATGAACGAACTGATGACCCGCGAACCGGCCGTTCAATCACAGTCGCCCAAGCCCCGATAAGTGCAGGCCCGGCAGCCCGAGGCGCGAGCCGAGGCCGGGCGACGTCGTCCACGCCCCACAACCTCGGCTCGCGCCTCGGGCTGCCGGTATCAGGTGTCCGGCCCGGCTCGCCGGGACCGCCACAGGCTGACCGCGGACCACAGCCCCGCCGCCGCGGCGAGCCACGTCAGACTGATCGCCGCCGTCCACCGCCGCCGACCGATCGCCTGATCGCGGCCCGATCGTCCGGCGAAGCCCCACAGGGTCGCGGTCCGCTCGACCGTTACGCCCCAATCCCGTCCGCCGAACGGCGTGCGGGCGGCCCCGCCGCCGTGCGGCGGGGCCTCTGTTTCCCACGCGACCCACAGCGCCCGGGGGTGAAGCGAGACGTGGTCGTCGCGGCGAACCTCGGCCATGACCGTGCGGTCGTCGCCCCTCGGTTCGGGCGGCCCTCCCGCGAGGCAGAGCGCCCCCAGCCCCGCCAGCCCGCCGACCCACGGGCGGAGCGCTCGCCCCAGTGCCGCCCGCCGACCGAACGACGGAGCTTCCAGCCGGGCGAACCGCCCCGTCCGCCACGCCCACGGCAGCCACAGCGCCGTCAGCCCGGCGACCCAGATCAGCAGCCCGCCGACGCTCGCGGTCGCCAACGTGGTCCGCGTCGGACCCTCCGTCGTCCCGTCCGGCAGGCGGCGGGCCTCCTCCCAGGATTGGTACGCCGCGAACCACGGCGCCGGCCCCCACCCTTCGCCCGCGTCCGAGGCGGACGGCTCGACGGGAACGGTCCGGCGGACCCAAATCGAATGTCGGTGAAGCGGCTCTGGAAACGTCCGTCGCACCGCAACCGTTACGGGCGTGCGGTGTTCGTCGCTGTCGAAGCCCGTGCTCATCAGCCGGAGCGGGTCGTCGTGTAGAAATCGGATCTCCGGCGCCGCCGCGAAGCCCGCTCCCAGCGTCGCCAGCACGACGATCGCCGGCAGGGACAGGACCGACAGCGCACCGCCGGCCCGAAGCAGCGTGCGAAGCGGAGCGACCATGACGGTTCCTGCGGAGACGCGACCGAATAGCGACCCCTCAATCCTACATGCCCGCGTCCGGGGACGACTTCCCGGGGCTGCTCAGCCTTTGGGGGCCGAGAACGTGGATCGCGAATTCCATAGGCTGCCAGCGCTCCACAGCGCCAACGGGGCCGCCAACCACCACAGGCTGATCGCCGCCGCGATCCGTGGGCGCCCGCCGCGGGAGGCGTCGCGGTCGGAGCAGCCCATCGGCGGGGCGATGCGGGCCTTCTCCACCCGCAGGCCCCATTCCCGAGCGAACCACAGCGGCTCCGCGGGGGCGCTGCCGTGGGCCCAGAACAGGGGCGTGCCCTGCGGAGGCGCCGACGGATTGTCCCGTTCCCATGCGACCCACAGCACGCGCGGGTGCAGCGGGGTGTGCGGATCGCGGCGAACCTCGGCCTTCAAAGAGTGGTCCTCCCAGCCGGAGCCGTACGGGGCGAGCAGGCACAGCCCCCCGACCAGCGCAAACCCCGCGAGCCAAGGCCGCGCCGCCCGTCGCAGCGCCGTCCAGCGGCCGGTTCGTTGCCCCCCGTGATCCAGCGAGCCGTCGTTCAGCGAGCGGTCGTCCAGCGATCGGGCGAACCGCCCCGTCGAAGCGGCCCACCCCCACCACAGCAGACTCAGCCCGAGCGCCCACCCGACGATCCAGCCCACGTTGATCTTCAGCATGCGAATCTGCCGTCCCTGCAAGAGGCGCGCGACGTAGCGGACTCCCGGCGCCGGCTCCCATTCCGTGAGCACGGTATTCACGGGAGACGGCCGGACCCGGCGCATCAGCGAGACTTCGAGGAACTGGGGGAAGGTCGTGTCCGCGGCATCGAGGGAGGCCGAGATCCGCAGTTGATCGCTCTCCCGATCGACGCGGGGGACGACGCTTTGCATGCGTTCGCCGGCGTCCTCTCGAAAGGAGACCGGCGGAGCGATCACGAACGCGGCCCCCAGCGCCGCCAGCAACACGGTCGCCGGCAACAGCAGCGTCCACAGCACGCCGCCCGCCCGGTTGAGCGATCGAAAGAGGGCGAACATGGCGGTTCTCGCAGTGATGCAGGGGGTGACTATCCTACGCCGTCGCTTCCGCAGAAGTGGGAACGCGGCTCGACCGCCACAGACTGCCGCCGCTCCACAACGCTAACGGCGCCGCGAGCCACCACAGGCTGATAGCGGCCGTCCATCGGCACTGCGTCACGGCATCGTCGTAGAACCATATGTTGGTGAAGGATGGTTTCGCTATAGACCGTTCGGCCGTCACGCCCCACCGCCGACTGCCGAACAACGGCGCGGTGGGTGACTGATCGGAGGAAGTGGTCGGCTCAAACCAGTCGGTCTCCCACGCGATCCACAACGCCCGTGGGTGCCATGAAACGTAAGGGTCTCGGCGGACCTCGGCCGCAAAACGGTCTTCGTCGCGGGCGAACCCATCGAACGGGACCGCTAAACAGAGCGCCCCCAGCGCCGCCGGACCGGCGACCCACGGCCGCACCGCCCCGCGCCAGGCCACAGGAGGACGGTCAGTGTCTCGCACAGCGAACCGGCCTGTCTTCCACGCCCACACGATCCAGACCACGGTCAGGGGAACGACCCACGCTACTAACCATTGCCCTCCAACCGCGGCGAACAGGACATCTCCGTACTCGGAAGACTCACGGTCGCCGTAGCCATGGCGCATTAAGAACAGCCCGGGCGCCGGTTCCCAATCGAACGCTTCTGCGGAGCCGGCGGGCCCAGCTTCTGTGCTCCAAAACAGGCGGAGTCGTCGGCACTGCCACGGCGTGTCGAGAACCCGTTCGGCAGAGATCGAATTCAGGCTGTCTCTGCCGTTACTCCCTTCCCAAACGCTCCAAAGGTGACGTGGATCTTCTCGGGCGAAGTCGTACGGCGGCGCCGCAGCGAACGCCAATCCCAGCCCGGCGAGCATGACAGCGGCGGGCGTCGCCAGCACATAGCACACGCGGGCAAGGTTACGGAGTACGCCGAACGCACGGGGCACGGTGGGAACCTCCCAACTCGTCGTTGAACAGACCGCCCAAATCGTACGGCCCGAACCGTGTCGGCGCCGCCCGTTGACGGCCCCCGGATCGACCGGCACACTGGCGGTTTGATCCTGATGCCGCTGCGGCGGCCCCGCCCGATTCCATGTTTACCGGCCTCGTCGAAGCCCAAGCCGTCGTCCATTTGCTGGAACGGCGCGGTTCGGACGTAAGCCTGACCCTCGCCCTGCCGGCCGAGAACGGTCGCGGCGAACCGCTCGCCGGGGACGTGAAGCTCGGCGACAGCGTCGCCCTCAACGGCTGCTGCCTGACGGTCGTGGAGATCGCCGACGGAGACGCTCCGGGCGATCGGTGGACCTTCGAGGCCGGCGCCGAAACGCTCGCCCGCACGAATCTGGGCCGGCTGGAAACCGGCGGGCGGGTGAACGTCGAACGCGCCCTGCGGGCCGGCGATCGGCTCGGCGGCCACGTCGTGCAGGGCCATGTCGACGCGGCGGGGACGGTGGCGAAGCTCGAGCGCGACGGCGAGTGGCTGCACATGCACTTCGACGTGCCCCCCGCGATCGCCGAACTGCTGGTGGACAAGGGCAGCGTCTGCGTCGACGGCGTCAGCCTGACCGTCTGCGAACCGCACGGGGCCGGGTTCTTCGTCGCCCTCATCCCGCACACCTTGAGCGAAACGACGCTCGGCGACCGCACCGTCGGCGACCACGTGAACCTCGAAGCCGATATCCTCGGGAAATACGTGCGGAAGATGCTCGCCCCGCATCTGCCCCGTTAGCCGTCCTCAGCCGTCCTCTTGAGGAGGACGGCGAACACTTCCGTCACCCCCTCGTTCCTTCTTCCTCCCCCAGCTTTTGCCGGACGCCCGCCGCCAGACCCGCACGCATCTCATGTCGCTGTTCAAGCGACACGGGCTGCACCCGCGCACCGATCTGGGTCAGAACTTTCTGATCGACCTGAATATCCTCGACTTCGTCGTCCGGGAGGCGCATCTCGAAAAAGACCGCGACGTGGTCTTGGAAGTGGGCGCCGGGACCGCGGGGATGACGGCGTTCCTCGCCGACGGGGCCGCCGCGGTGGTCAGCGTGGAGGTCGATAAAACAATGCATCGGATGGCGACCGAACAGCTCGCCGGGCGGGAGAACGTCACGCTGCTGCAAACGGACGCCCTCAAAAATAAAAACAACATCTCGCCGATCGTGCTGGACGCCGTGCGGGCGGAATTGGACACGCTGGCGGCCCGCAATCCGGAGGAACCGCCGCGGCTCAAGCTGGTCGCGAACCTGCCGTATAACATCGCCACGCCGATTATCTCCAACCTCGCCGGCAGCGATCTGCCGTGGAGCCGGATGGTGGCGATGATTCAATACGAACTCGCCCAACGCATGGCCGCCCGTCCCGGCGAGGCCGGCGACGGCGGGGGCGGCGGCGGGTCGTACGGCGCCCTCTCGGCATGGGTTCAAAACCTCGCGGGGGTGAAGATCCTCAAGAAGATCCCGCCCAGCGTGTTCTGGCCGCGACCGGGGGTCGATTCGGCCGTCATCCGTCTCAATCCGAACCCCCGCGCCCGCGAGCAGATCGCGGATCTGCGGTTTTTTCAAGACTTCTTGCGTCGCCTGTTCCACCACCGCCGCAAGCTGATGCGGGGGGTGCTGTGCGGGATGTACCGTCAGCAACTTGATAAGCCGGAGGTCGACGCCCTGCTCGCCGCGGAGGGTTATGAACCCAACGCCCGCGCCGAGGCGTTCGATCCGACGCAGCTGCGTGAATTAGGGAACGCGTTTTATCACGCGATCGAAGCCAAGCAGGCCGCCCCCGTCCCGTCCCCCGCCGCCGCCGAGGAAGAGTGATGTTCGCGCCCCTGCTGCTCGCCGCCGTCTGCGTTCAACCGCCCGCCGCCGAACCGCCGCCGTTCGGCGGGGTGGTGTCTGCGGGGGATTTCGTGCGGATCGCCAGTCGAGACGGCGTGACGACGCTCCGCGTCTTGACCGCCCGGGAGGCCGAGCGAGTCCAGGCGGAGGACGCCCGGTATCGTCAGGACGCCCTGAACAAGGCGACCGAGTTGGCGGCGGAATTGGGTCTCGAACTGCCCGAAGACGCTTCGTCCGACGAACTCCTCGACCTGTTGAACGAGGCGACGCGCGGCAGTCGAGAACGCAATCCGTCGGAAATCTTTGAGCCCCTGCGCGACGAGAACGGCCAGATTGATCGTGAGGCGATGCAGAGGCAGAGCCGTCTGAGGACGGAATTACGGGGCGCCGTGCAGAACGCTTCGGTCGGCCCCCGGTCGCTCTACGGGCCGCCGCGTCGGGTGATGGCGGTTTCGGACCGATGGATCACGATTCGATCCGGCGGGGACGTGAGCCACCTCGCGGGAGCGCACATCCGCACGATCACCGAATCCGTCGCCCGTTACGCCGAACGCACCGGCACGGCGATGCAGGAGCAGGCGACAGACAAATCGGACACGGAATAGCGGCCCGGTCGCGCCGCCTCTCGGCGACGGCGAAGCGGGAAACTCCTTTCAATTTTACTTTAACCTTCTATTTCCCACCCGATGCAAGACCGGATCGCCGCCGAGGGGCTGACCTTTGACGACCTGCTGTTGGAACCCGCCTACAGCGAGGTGATGCCGAACGAGTGCGACGTCAGCAGTCCGCTCACCCGGCGCATCACGCTGAACCTGCCGGCGCTCTCCTCGCCGATGGACACCGTCACCGAAAGCGATATGGCCGTCGGGATGGCTCAGGAGGGGGGTATCGGCATCATTCATAAGAACCTCACGCTGGATCGGCAGGCGCTGGAGGTCGATCGGGTGAAACGCAGCGAACACGGGGTGATCGTCGATCCCGTCACGTTGCCGCCGGAGGCCACGGTCGCCGACGCCAAGAGATTGATGGCGGAGCGGAATATCGGCGGCGTGCCGATCGTCGACGCCGACCCGAACGGCGGTCCCGGCAAGCTGCGGGGCATCCTCACCAGCCGCGACCTGCGGTTCCTCGATACCGCCGACGTGCGGATCTCCGAGGTGATGACGAAGGAGAACCTCGTCACGGCCCCGCCGGAAACGGACCTCCGGCAGGCGCAACAGATCCTGCTGAGGAGCAAGGTCGAAAAGCTGTTGCTGGTGGACGATCAGTTCCGCCTGCGGGGCCTCATTACCATCAAAGACGTCGATAAGAACCGCCGTTATCCCCGGGCCTGCAAGGACGACCGCGGGCGATTGCGGGTGGGCGCCGCGGTGGGGGTGCACGATTACGAACGGGCCGCGGAACTCATCCGTCGCGGCGCCGACGTGTTGGTGGTGGACAGCGCCCACGGGCATTCGAAGAACGTGATGGACACCGTCCGCGAGCTCAAGAAGCGGCACGACATCGATATTATCGCCGGCAACGTGGCGACGGAGCAGGGCGCCAAAGACCTCGCCGCCGCCGGGGCGGACGCGGTCAAGGTGGGCATCGGCCCGGGGAGTATCTGCACGACGCGGATTATCAGCGGCGTGGGGGTGCCCCAACTCACCGCAATCGCCGGGGCGGTGCGGGGGGTGGCGGGAACCGGCGTGCCGCTGATCGCCGACGGCGGGATTCGCTATTCCGGCGACATGGTCAAGGCGCTGGCCGCGGGGGCGAGCACGGTGATGCTCGGCGGACTGCTGGCCGGTCTGGACGAATCCCCGGGCGAGCGGATTCTGTATCAGGGACGAAGTTTTAAGCGATATCGCGGGATGGGCAGTTTGGGCGCCATGCAGCAAGGCAGCGCCGACCGCTACCGCCAGACGATCGGTTCGTCCGATGGGAGCGGTGACGACGGTTCCGCCGGGGGCACGCGCAAGCTGGTTCCGGAGGGCGTCGAAGGCCGGGTGCCGTATCGCGGTCCGCTGGCGCCCCTCCTGTATCAGATGGTGGGCGGTCTGCGGGCGGGGATGGGGTACCTGGGTTGCGCCACGGTCGACGAACTACGGACCAAGCCCCGGTTCCTGCGGGTCTCGGCGGCGAGCGTCCGGGAAAACCACCCGCATGACATTGCCATCACTCAAGAAGCGCCCAATTACTCCGCGGAGTATTCCGGCGCCGAACCGGCTTAAACGGGCGTCGCTGGTCGCCGCCGCGGCGTTGGCGGCGGCGAGTCCCTGTTTCGCCGGCGAACCGCCGACGAACGACGTGTCCGCGACCGTCGATCGCGGGGCGGAGGTCTTGAATCGCCTGCGTCACCGCGACCCCGCCGCCGCGCTGCAAAAAGAGGCGAGCCGTTGGCGGAAGGCCGGTTCGCCCGGCGCCGTCCGGCGAACCGCCGACGGCACGACCCCCGAGCTGCTCTCGCACGAGCCGGCCCGACTGCGGGACGACGCCCCGGCCGTCTCCATGATTCGGCAGCAGGAAGAGGCCGACGCCGAGCCGTCCGTCCAGCAGCCGTCCGGCGAACAGTCTCCCGGAGGCCTCAATCTGAACGATCTGGGCCTGGACGATCTCGGTCTGGACGACTTGGGACTGCCGGACGATCTGAACCTCGATTTCAATACGGGGAACGAGGACGAGCGGGCGCCTTCGCCGTCGTCCGTCGGCCGCACGATCCGCGACGTGCGTGACCTGACGGCGATCCGGTCGATCCTGCCGTTCGGCGCCTACGACCCGAACCCGGATCCCAACGACCCCTGCCGCAACCTCTGCCCCCGTCCCGAAGGCTGTCCGCCCGGGGCCGAGGCCGGAGAAGGACGGGCCTCGACCCGTTGCCCGGAGGTCACGCCGCTGTCGACCGATCTCTATCGCCACCGCCCGGTCGTGCCCGTCACGTTTCGGTGGGCGGCGCCGAACAGCACGTATAACCCACTCTATTTTCAGGACGTGAATCTGGAGCGTTACGGCCATCATCACGGGGTGCTGCAACCGGCGGCCTCCGTGGCGAAGTTCGGCACGCAACTGATCGGATTGCCGTATCAGATGGCGCTCGACCCGCCCTGCAAATGCGAAACGCCGCTGGGCTATTATCGCCCCGGCGATTGCGCTCCGAAGCTGCATTATCAGATCCCGTTGAACGCGAAAGCCGCGCTGGTGCAGGCCGCCGCGGTCAGCGGCGTGGCGTTGATCCTGCCGTAACGGAGTCGATGTTCGAGTCGGGGCGATCAACCGTCGCCCCGACCCGCCGCCCCGATTCGGCGCTTCGGCTTGGTTGCCGCGTCCGAGGCGCCGCGTCACAGTGAAGAGCGGTTTCACTGTGCTCGCGGAATTGAAATATGTCGGTTGCTGACCATATCCAAGTCGCGACGTTCGCGATTCTTCTGAGCTACGCGGGATCTCCGTCGGCGTCCGGCGCCGAGGAGGCGCCGCGACCCAACGTGGTGCTCATCCTCGTCGACGATCTGGGCTGGCAGGACGTCGGCTGCTACGACGTCGACGAGCCGTGCCCGTTTGAAACGCCGAATATCGACCGGCTGGCGAGCCGGGGCACGCTGTTCCGGCAAGCTTATTCGCCCGCCCCGACCTGCGCCCCGTCGCGGGCCGCGATCCTCAGCGGCACGCACCCGGCTCGCGCGCAGAAAACGCATGTCGTCGGCGGCGCCCCGCCGGCGCCGCACGTCGCCGCTTCGCCGTTGATTTCGCCTTGGTACAGCGGGCGGATGCCGCTCAGCGACGTCACGATCGCGGAGGCGTTGAAGCCGCACGGTTATACGACCGGGCACGTCGGCAAATGGCACGTCGCCATTAATCACAACGCCTTCCCGCAGCCGGCGGATCAGGGGTTCGACTTCACCCGCGCCGACCGCGGCGCGACCGTGCCCCAGCGTCCGCATCGCCTGACGGACTTCGCGACTGCCGACGAGAACGACCCGTATCGCCTGGACGAAGACGGCTTCCCCTTCGATCAGAATACGGAGGACGCGCTGACGTTCCTGCGGACGCACAAAGCGGAGCCGTTCTTTCTGTATCACGCGACCTGGCTGGTCCACACGCCGATCCATACCCGCTCCGAAGCGTTGCTGCGGAAGTATTGCGAGAAGATGAACGTTCCGTTCCCGACGGAGCCGGACGAATGGCTCTTGGAGGGACAGCGGAACCCGTATTACGGGGCGATGGTGGAGATGCTCGATCACTACGTCGGCGAGGTGATCAGCTATTTAGACGAGACCGAAGACCCGCGACGGCCGGGGCATACGCTGGCCGAAAACACCTACGTCATCTTCACCTCCGACAACGGCGGGATGGAGCGGGTTCCCGGCGAGGAGATCACGGACAATCGGCCGCTCGATAAAGGCAAGATTAATGCCAAGGAGGGCGGCGTGCGGGTGCCGTTGATCGTTCGCGGTCCCGGGATCCCGGCCGGCGCGGTCTCGGACGCGATGGTCAACGGCCTCGACTTCTATCCCACGATTCTCGAGTGGACCAGCGCCGAACGGCCGGCCTCGCAGCGGCTCGACGGCGTGAGCCTCGCCCCTTACTTAGCGGCGGACCCGGCGGATCGGCCCGTCATCCGGGAGGCCGACGGCGTCCCCCGCGAGACGATGGTCTGGCACTTTCCGCACAGTTCGATGCAGTCCACGATTCGGATCGGCGGGGAAAAGCTGATCCGCAACTGGAACGAGGCGCTGCTGCCGGGGCAGGAGGGGTTGGACCTGTTTGAACTCTACGACGAGCGAGGGAACCGCGTCGACATCGAAGAGGCCCGCGACCTCGCTGCGGAGCGGCCGGAGCTGGCCGCGGCGATGAATGCGGAACTTCAGCGGCGCCTCGACGAGATGAACGCCAGCCCGCCGTATCTCAATCCCCAAGCCCCGCGGGCGGGGGCGAATCGCAAGAAGGTCTGCCGTCCGCTGGACCACGGCCGGGACGGAAACGTCGTGTGGGCGACGTTTGAAGAACGCGGGGCGGACGTCGTCCAAGTCGACCTGCTCTATACGAACAACGGCGGGGAGCGATACGAGGAGTGGTATCGCCTGCCCGCCCGGCTCGACGGCGAGCGCGCCGAGGCGACGCTGCCGGACGGGACCACGCACTATGTCTTCAATTTTATCGACGAGAATCGCTACCTCGTCAGCTACCCGGAGATGGCCCCGGAAAGGAGGCGCCCGGCGCCGCCTTCGGCGCGGGCGTTCGCGGTTGCGGACGAGTCGCGGTAGCGGTCGGCGTCAGTCGCCGTGCGACTCCCCGTCGCGGTCCGCCGCACCGAGCTCGTCCCGTTTCGAGACGCTCAACGGCTCCTTGAACCACAGCGTGCGCTGCGGGAAGGGGATCTCGACGCCGGCGTCGTCCAGCGCCCGTTTGACCGCTTCGACGACCTGATCGCGGCTCTTCCGTTCGCCCAGCGGGGTCGGGTCGGCCCACCAGCTGATCTTGAAGTTCACGCTGCTGTCGGCGAATTCGTCGGCGAAAATCTCGATCGGTTTGCGGCTCTCGACGCTGTCGCAGCCCTTCACCGCTTCTTCGATGAGGCCGCGAGAAGTCTTCACGTCTTCGCCGTAGGCCACGCCGCAGGTGATCGTCACCCGGCGACTCTTCCAGTTGGTCAGGACGTCCACCGGGTTTTTAAAGAGGTCGGCGTTGGGCATCACGACCAGCACGCCGTCCGGCTGGCGGACGAGGGTGTTGCGAATGGTGATCTGCTGGATCTTGCCGCGGACGTCGTTGCACTCGATGAAGTCGCCGCGGTCGAAGGGGAACTTCCACAGAATAAAAATCCCCGCGAGAAAGTTCTCGAAGATATCTTTGAATGCGAAGCCGATCGCGACGCCGCCCAGCCCCAACGTGGCGATCAGGCTGCCCGGCGTGACGCCGGGGAAGGCGACCGTGGCGGCGATTAACAATCCCAGCACCCAAACGCCGACGGTGATGAACTGTTCGATCAAGTCCTGCAAGCTGCCGCGCAACTTCCCGTAGCCGGGGGTGCGGCGGAAAATAAACTGGATGATCTTCGCCAGAATCGCCGTAACGAACAGGACCGCGAGGGCGACCAGCAGCAGCGGGGATTGCTCCAGAAAATCATCCCACAACGTCTGCACGCTGCCGCGGACCTGCGTCCACGCGCGGCTGGGGCTGAAGACGCGGTCGACCTGAATATCGTTCTGGACCGCAATCACCCCTTCCACCCGCCTGGCCCATTCTCGCGCCAGCTCTTTATGGGTGCTGGAGTCTGTTTTACCGGTCAATTTGACCAGCCCGCTCTCGGAGGTCACGCCGACGTTGTCGACGTAGTCGTATGTCGTGAGCAGTTCCGTGATGCGGGCGGCGATCTTCTCGTCGCTGATCTGCTGCTCGACGGCGATCTCTTTGGTGGCGTCCAGTTCCGGCGGCGTCTGCGCCGCGTCCCCGGCGTCGTTCGCCGCGTCGTCCTGGAACGGCGCCGCGACGGCGAGCGACGCCAGCAAACAGAACGCCAGCGCCGTCCGCAGCACGGCCCGGGGCAGATTTGAACGCGACGTGCGGGGACGGGGCGGAGATGGGGTCATGTGCGGTCGGTCGCGGCGGGCGGGGCGTTGGGCGGCGGATCGGGCAGCAGGTCCGGGGCGGCGTCCGGGTCGCGGCTGCGACGGGCTTGGTCGTTCAGTTCGTCGGTGTCGCTGGCGAGATCCCCCTCGCCGGCGCTGACCATCGGCTCCGCCGGCGTTTCGATGCGCACCGCGGGCGGGTCGTCAGACCGCCGGGGGGGCGCCGCGTCGTCGTCGCTCTGCAGGCCGGAGAGATCGCCCCGCAACGGGACGCCCTTCGGGAAGATCACCTCACGGGCTTCATCCGGCATCGTCAGCCCGGCGTCCTCCACGGCCCGCTTCACCCGGCGGATCACGCTGCTGCGGACCTTTAATCCGCTGTTCGCCACGCCGTCGCACCAGAAGTAAACCTTCAGGTTCACCGTGCTGGCGCCCAGTTCGTCCAGCAGCACCATCGGTTCCGGCTCGGTCAGCACCGCGGGGTGGGAGCGGAGCGCATCGTCGATGACCTGCTGAGCGACGGCGACGCCGTCGGCGTAGTCCATGCCGACGATAAACGTCTGACGCACGTTCGGGTTCGCGGTGAGATTGCGGATCACCGACGTATAAACCGTGCCGTTGGGGATCTGAATGTGGTTCCCGTCGAGGCTCATCAACCAGGTGCCTCGGGTGGTGACCTTTTGAACGACGCCCAGTTCGTCGGCGATCTCCACCACGTCGCCGGCCTGAAACGGCTGCGACATGCTGAGCAACACGCTGGCGAGGAAGTTCTCCGCGATGTTGCGGAACGCGAACCCGACCACCAACCCGCCCAGGCCCGCCCCGCCCAGCACGCCGGCGGCGAGTCCGGTCAGGCCGCAGACGCTGAGCACTAAATAGACCCCCACGACCCCCACCGCGATCGCCACGGCCCGCACGGCGACGGTCTCTAATAAGGCGTTCTCGATCCGCGGCCCGAAGAACGCGCGGGCCAGCCGGCGAGCCAGCCGGGCGGCGAGGAACGTCAGCCCCAGCACGACGACGGCGAACAGCAGATAGGGAATCGCCGCGATCGCGTCCGTCAGCCAGGCCCGCAGGGTGGCGGTGATGCGGGTGAGGTCCAGCGGGTCCGGCGGGGCGACCTCCATCGCGTTGATGACGATCGCCACGCCCTCGACGTTGCGGGCGAGGTCGCCGATCAGTTTGCGGCGGTCGGGACTCTCCGCGACCCCCCGCAGCGTCACGATGCCCTCCTCAACCCGCACGCCGGGGTCCGCCACCCAGCCGACGTCCTCCAGCCGGCGGAGGATGTCCTCCAGGCGCCCGGCGATCGCGGGGTCCTCGGTCGCCGGGGCGACCTCGATCGCTTGGCCGGACAGGCTTTCGTCCGGTCCTTCCTCGGGCTCTTCCGCGTCGCCCGTCGCGGGCGGCGGTTGGGTCTGGGCGAACGCGGCCGCGGGGGCGGTCAGATCCGTGATCCCCGACAGGCAAGCGACGCTCCACAGGAGCAAGACGGCAGGGGCGGGGGGATGAGGCACGAGCAGAACGGTCGCCGGACGACGGCCGCGGTACAACCCCGCACTGCGACGATCCGGCGTCGCCTGACCCGACCCCCGGGGCGATCCCCCGTCGGGCGACGGGGTTCTCCCGCCGGCATTCGCCCCGCCGACGCCGTACGCTGCGAATCCGTCCTTCCGAACCCAACGCCCTTTCCCGCCGTGGCCGACGCCTCCGCCAGCACCCCCGACACCGGCACGGACGCCACCGCGGTTCAGCACGTCACCTATCAGTGCCCGCATTGCGGGGCGAAATCGTCGGTCGCGGAGGTGCTGATGGGCGAACGAATCGACTGCCGCAAGTGCCACAAGCCGTTCGAGTTAGGCGTGCCGGTCGCCCAGCCGATCCGGGACGAACCGGGGGCGAAGGCGGATTTCGTCGTCGACGCCGGCGGCGGGGATACCGAGGAGAAGGTATTGGTTACGCACCCCGCCGCGTTTCGTAATCGACCGGGCAAAACGCTGCTGGCCGTGACGGCGATCGCGTTGGGCGTCCTCTGTCTGCTGGGGGCGTTGGGCGTGGGGCTGGGCTTGGGGCTACTGGCTCAAGTCGAGGGCTGGATCGGGGCGACGGTGTTGGCGGCGGTCGGCGGCGTGTTGATCGTCGGCGGACTGATCGCGATGGGGATCTGGTGGCTGCGGAGCCGGTTTGAAACCCTGACCGTCACCGGGCAACGCACGACCTTCCGCTTCGGCTTGATCTCGCGGGACACGAGCGAGGTTCAGCACGACGACATTCGCAACTTGCAGGTCGAGCAGTCCGGCTTCGACCGTCTGTTGGGCGTCGGCGATCTGTTCCTCTCCAGCAGCGGGCAGGACGGCTTGGAGATTCACGCTTACGGCATCCCGCATCCGGAGCACGTGGCCGACGTCGTTCGTGATCTGCAATGACGGTCGCCGACGCGAACTCCCAGGAGGGGGCGACGGCTGAACAGCCCGCCCCGATCGGCATCGCCGACGCCTCGGACGAAGTACTGGATGCGTTGGAACAGACGCACGACGAGGCGGCTTTCACGGAAGAACTCTTAGAGGAACCTCCCGACCCGGACGCATGCGAACCGGCGGATTCGTCGCGGACCGCGGAGATCACGGACCTGAAGCTGCCCCCCGCGCTCGCGTTGCGGGTCTCGGCGTTCAGCCTGCTGGCGCTGACGTTGATTGCGTTCGGGGCGACGATGTTCCTCGCCCGCGGGGTGTTCCTGCCGATCGCGGCGGCGGCGGTGTTGAACCTGTTGCTCTCGCCGCTGGTGCGGGGATTGAAGCGATGGAAGATCCCCGAGCCGATCGGGGCGTTGATCGTGCTGGCCGCCGCGGGAGCGGCGCTCGTGGGGCTGGGTGCCGCGGTCCTGCCTGCGGTGCAGAGCCAACTCTCCGAAGCGCCGGAAATTATTCAAAAGGCGCAGCGCGAGTACGCCCCGGAACTGGAGGCGTATCGCAGCTTCACGGCCTCCGCGAATAAAACGGAGGAGACGGCCGACGCCGCCGTCGACCCGGCTCAAAACGCCCGTATTCTGGCCGAGAAGGACCCGGAAGCGATTTTAGAGGCCGAGGAGGCGGCCGAATCCGAGGAGATTCCCGTCGACGTGACGAGTTCTCTCACGGGAACGCTGTTGGGCGACGACGTCTTTAACGCCGCTCGGAATCTGTTCACGCTGGTCTTCGCGACCGCGGTGTTGCTCTATTTTCTGCTGGCCGCCGGGGACGTCTTCACCCGGAAATGTATCGAATTGACGCCGCACTTCCGGGACAAACGCGCCGTTCGCGTGCTGATCGGCGACGCGCAGGCGGCGATCGGAAACTACTTGTTGACGGTCACCGTGATTAACGTCGGGCTGGGCGTGGTCGTCGGGCTGACGATGGCGCTGATCGGCATGCCCAACCCCGTGCTGTGGGGGGCGTTCGCCTTTCTGTTCAACTTCATCCCCTACGTGGGGGCGGTGTTCGGGGCCGCGATCGTGACGCTCGTATCCTTCGGCGAATTCGAGGGTCTGCAGGTGTTCCTGCCGCCGTTTTTATATCTTTGCTGCACGACGCTGGAGGGGAACTTTATCACGCCCAAGATCCTCGGCGGCCGTCTGAACCTGAACGCCCCGGTGATCTTCGCTTGGCTGCTGCTGCTCGGGTGGATCTGGGGCGTGCCGGGCGCTTTGCTCGCCGTACCGATGCTGGCGGCGCTGAAGATCCTGTGCGATCACGTCGATGCTTTGGGACCGCTGGGGAAGTTTCTGGTCGGCGATTAGATCCGATCGCGCGCTGCGGGGACTGAAAGACTTGCCGCGGTCGGGGGCCGCAGGGCGTACCGCCAGCGGGCGTCGCCGGGCAGGCGGGAGGGGCCGTATTCGATATGAATCACCCGCCGGCGACTCGCTCCGTTCGCCGAAAACTCCGCCCACCCGGAGGCGTGCAGCGCCGCCGGGCACATCGCGACGGCTCCCCCGGCCGGGATGATGCACGTTCTCTCCTCGCCGGCATGGTCCTCGCCGGCGTGGTCCGCCTCCAAGGAGCGATGCGATCCCGGCCGGACCCGCAGCGGACCGGCGTCGCCGCCGCCGTCGTCGAGTTGCACGCGGATCGCGACCATCTTCAACAAGAACTCCCGCGGCGGTCGGGCCGTCCAGCGACCGTCCGCCCGCTTCCAATCTGTCCACAGCGACGAGGGCACGCGATCGGCGACTTCAAGACGTTCGTCCCGGTGCCACGGCACGCCCCAGTTCGCGTCCGGCGATTTATCGAACAGCGTGGCCCGCACCGCGACGGCGTCCGGCCCGATCAACGCCGCGGCCAGCCCCCAGACTTCCTCTCGCCCCGCCAGCGCCCGCACGGCGGCGGCCCTGGTACAGCGTTCGGGATCCAACAAACCCCGCACCCCGGCGCGACGCCCGTCCTGTTGATCAATCGGATCCGCGAATGCGGTTCGCACCGGCTCCAGCGCCGCCGTCGGCAGCAGCCGGTCGACGCACAGCACGCCGTCGCGGGCGAAGGTCTCCGCGGCGGTCGGGGGCGCGTTCATCGTATCGGGAGAATACATAACGCCGAGAGCCCGTGCGGCCCGGTTGGAACCGGGCGACGTTGAACTCCGCCGGGGCGGGCGGTTCAATCGAGCGACCCATTCGATCAGGCTCGCCGTGCCCCGTCCCCTCTGCCCCGTTTGCGGCTACGCCAATCCCCCGGGGGCGAAGGCGTGCGAAGCCTGCGGCGAGCCGCGTCCGGTCTCGGAACGCTACGCCGCCGACGACGGGCCGGACGAACTGTTCGAGGAGGACGAGGACGATTTCCGCGCCGGCGAAGACGAGGGCGATTCGACCGGCGGCGTCATTCCGTATAAAAACCCGCCGGCGTTGATCGCCTATTACCTCGGCATCGGCAGCGGATTTCCGCTGATCGGTCTGCCGCTGGGCATCGCGGCGTTCGTGTTGGGCATTATGGGGCTGAAAAAGCGGCGGGCGAACCCGGCGGTGAAAGGCTCCGCCCACGCCTGGATCGGCATCGGCTGCGGCGGGTTCTTCGCCCTGCTGTGGGCGGCGGTGGTCGTCCTGATTTTAATCAGCCTGGCGGCCGGCTGATCTTGAAGTGCGGCTCCGGTCTCACCCGCCCACGGCGCACCGTTAGAAACGATATTCCAACCGCACGTCGCCGGCGTGAAGCACGGATTCGCGGCTGAGGCCGGCCCGATAGAAGGCGGCGACCGTCAGCGGTCCGCCGCCGCCCAGCGTGACGCCGGGACCGAGCGTCACGCGGTCCCGGCCGAAGTCCGCCCCGCGGGTCGTGAAGATGGTGCCGGGGGCCCCGAGCAACTCGGCTCGCACCTGACCGATCGAATCGGCCGACACGTCGCGACTATAAAACGCTTCCAGCGTGCCGGTGACCCGGACGCCGGACACCTGTCCCAAACGCCCCCCGGCCCGGGCGCCGAGGCGGGCCCGCAGTTCGCTCAACGAGGCGTCTTCCACCCGTAGCGCCGTCGGCCCGCCGGACTCGGTGAAGCCGTCCTGCGATGCGCGGACGTATCGCAGGCCGAAGACCGGGGTGACGTAGGCGCCGGAGCCGCCGAACAGCATGCCGGCTTCCGCATCGGCGCCCGCGAGCGGTCCGTGACTGCTCGCCGTGTGACGGGCTGAGAAGGGGATCAGCGGATTGTCGATCTCTACGGACCGGCGGGCGCTCGTCTCCGAGACCCCCCCGAAGCCAATCAGCCGTCCGTAGATGCGGCCGAGGTTCCCCCGCGCCGACGCCCCGAACCGATGCACGTCCGTCTGCGCCCGAGAGCGCACCGCGTCGACGGTCGTGTCGACGGATTCAAACCCGTAGAACCCGCCCAGGGCGACGCGGCCCCTCGCGTGGCGGAAGCGCTGCGTCAGCCCGACCGTCGTGCCGATCGTGCTCACCTCGGCCTCGCCGGCGTTGTCGTCGCTCTGCACCCGGCCCACGGCGCCGGTGGTGTCCATCCAGCCGGTCAAGCCGTGGGCGCCGACGGCGTCCAGGTCGAAGGCCAGCGGGAACGCGGCGTCCCGGGCGGCGACGGCGTCCAGAAAGTGCAGCGAACTGCGGTTCAAACTCGCCAGATGGGTCGCGTGGACTTCCCCGGACAGCTGATCCAACGCATCGGCCACGGCGGCGGAGGAGGGCAGGGTGTCCAGCGAATCCCGCAGGCGGATCAGATCCCGCGACTCCCGATGCGCGTCCAGCGCGGAGGCGACGGAGGATTGATTGAAGCTCGTCGCGTGCTGTCGTTCGTAGGAGGACAGATCTTCGACCACGACGAGCCCGAAGCTGTTCGCCGTGATGATCTGAGCGAACCGCACCCCCGAAATGGAACTCGCGATGACCGGCTGGCCGGCGATCGTCAGTCCGCCGTCCGCGGTCAGCACGTCGTACCGCGTGCCGACCTGATACCTCCGGGCCGGCTCTCCGTCCGGCGTGAAGCGGATCGCATTGAACGTCCCGCCGTCGAGCGTCGCGGCGCCGGTCACGGCCAGCCGGTCGAAGTCCACGCCGGCGACCGGCGTCTCGCCCGCCTGCACGGCGACCAGTTCCATGTCGAACACGCTGGCCGGCGTGCCCGTGAAGTCCCCGTCGATCGTCAGCACGCCGGGGCTGTTACCGGGGGCGATCGTGCCGCGGGAGAGGAACGCGTCTCCCAGGTCCAGACCCGTCACCCGGAAGGTGCCGCTTCCGCCGATCCGTCCGCCGAACTCCAACAGGAACGATTTGGACTGAAAGGCGCCGTTCACGTTCGTGGTCGATCCCTCCGTGATCAGCACCCGGCCGCTGCTGGTCGCGGTGTGGCCGCTCTGAACCGACAGCCGCGCCCCGCTCATCAAATTGAGGTCGTCGGCGATCAGATTGCCGTTGTCCGCGAGCGTCAGATCGCTGTCGGCGCTGATGTTGAACGTCCGGGCCGTCAGCGTGGCGCCGCCGGCGATCGTCACGGTCGACTGGTTCGTGGCCTCGAAGAGGTCGGTGGAGTACGTGGCGCCGCCGGTTCGCAGGTTCAACGTGCCGCGGTTCAGCGTGGTGTCGTCGACGACGGAGACGGCCGCGTCCACGTTCAGCGTGCCGCCGTTCGTCACCTCCGTGGACCCGGCGGTCAGCGTGCCGGACGCGGCGTTCAGGGTCGAACCGGCGCCGTCGACGGTCAGCACGCCGTTCAGCAAGAAATCCGTCGCGAGGGTGACGACGGCGCCGTCCTCCACGCAGAACAGATCGGTGTCGAACGAACCTCCGATCACGTCCAGCGTCGAACCCGCCCCGGTGATGAGAGCCATGTCCGAGACGTCCACGTCCCCGTCGGTCACGCCGCGGGCCCCGTCGGAGATCGTCAGCGTGTCGGCCGCCAGCGCCCCGCCGGGATTCAGGACCAATGAGGAACCGATCCCGTCGATCAGCGCGGCGCCGGCGGCCGTCACCGTTCCCCCGTCGATCACCGCGGCGCCGCCGTCGGTCGCTCGGAACGAATCCGTCTCCACCGCGCCGGCGGTCACGTTGAGCAGCGAACCGGCCCCCGTCGCCTCGACCGCCTCGGCGAGATTCAGATCGCCGGCGGAGTCGAGCGTTCCGCCCGTCACCTCAAGCGTCGTCCCGTCCAGCGTGCTCCCGGCCAGCACGGAGACCGACCCTCCGCTTTGAATCAATTCATCCGCGGTGAGGTCGGCGCCGGCTTCGACGGTCAGCGCGCCGCCGGCGACGTTGGCCGTCCCCAGCGAGGCGGTCCCGTGGAGATCGAACACGCCGTCCGTCACGGAGACGACATCGGCGTCCAGCGTGCGGCCGGCGTTGAGCGTTACGGTCCCCGCGGAGGAGAGCGTGTCGGCGGACAGGGCGCCGTCGATCAGCAACGTGCCGTCCTCGGCGACGGCACCGTCCCCGAGGTCCGCGGCGCCGTACACCGTCAGCGTGCCGTCCGCGAGGTCCGTCGCGAGCGCGGCGAGCGTCGCCCCCGCATCGACCGTCACCGACGCCGACCCCGTCAGCGCCAGCGTCGCGGCGTCGAACGTGCCCGCGGCGACGGTCAACGGCGCCCCGGCTCCGTCGACCGCGGCGGTCCCGGACAGATCCACCGCTCCGGTCGATACGAACGTCCCGCCGGTCAGGGTGAGGTCGGTTCCGTCCAACGTTCCGTCGACGGTCGTGGTTCCCGCAATTTGGGTGAGGGCGCCGGTCGCGGTCAGCGTGCCGCCGGTCCCGACGGAGAGCGTCCCGATCGTCGTCGCCGCGTCGACCGAGACCGCCCCGTCGGCGTTCAGCGTCCCCGCCGCGGCGATCGCGAGGGTTCCGAGATCCGCGGCGCCCTCGGCGGTCAGCACGCCGTCGGTCAGGGCCGTGTTGACGAGGTTCAGCGAGGAGGTCGCCGCCGTGGTGACGGAACCGGCCCCCGTGATCGCCAGCGTCGCCGCGTCGAACGTGCCCCCGGTGAGAGCCAGCGAGGAACCGATCCCGTCGACGGTCGCGGCGCCCGTCAGGTTCACGTCCCCGGCTGAGCTGAGGTCGCCGCCGTCCGAGAGGCCCAGATCGTCCGCGTTGAGGGCGCCGGTTTCGCCGACGGTCAGCAGGGCGCCGTCGTTCGCGATCGAGAGATCGTCCGTCAGCGTGGCGAGGCCGGCGACGGTCGCGGAGCCGCCGGTTTGTTCGAGGAGGTCCGCGAGGAAGGAGCCGCCGTCGGCGACGGTCAACGTGCCGCCGCTGTGGGTGAGGGCGCCGGCGTCCAGCACGCCGCCGTCGGCGACCGCCAGCAGGCCGCCGGAGAGGTTCGTCTCCCCCGCGAGGGCGTCGCCGGAGATCGTCAGCGATCCGCCGCGGACGTCGGTCGCTCCGGCGACGGTCAGGCCGCCGTCGGCGTCCGCGGTTCCGGCGGAGGAGACGTTCCCCCCGGAGACGGTCAGATCCCCGCCGACGGTCAACGGGCCGGCGAAGGCGTGATTCGTACCGCCGGCGAAGCTCGCGTCGGCCGCAACGTTCACCGTGCCGGCTCCGCCGAACGCTCCGCCGGTGACGCTCAGCGAGCCGAGATCCGCCGTGCCCGACACGTCGCCGGTCCCCGCCGTCTGGGCGAGGACGCCGTCGACCGTCAACGCCCCGGAGCCGCGGACGAACAGGGCGCCGGCGTTGTCGAGCGAATCGGCGGAGGCGGCGCCGTCGACGGTCAGCGTGCCGTCGCTGAGGATGGTCGCCGACGCCAGCGAACCGGTTCCGGCGATCGTCAGCGCCCCGCCGTCCGTCCCGTCGCCGATCGTCGCCACGGCGGCGTTCAGCTCGGCGAGGGCGCCGACGGTCGCCGAGCCGCCCCCGGTCAGAGCGAGCGACGCCGTATCGAACGTGCCGGCGGTCAGGGCGAGGTTCGAGCCGAGGCCGTCGACCGCGGCGGCGCCGGAGAGGTTCACGTCGCCCCCGGAGAGGAGCCCGCTTCCGTTCGTCAGTCCGAGCGTCGTGCCGTTCCACGTGCCGGCGGTCCCGACGCTCAGCAGGGAACCCGCTCCGTCGGCGTTCGCGGCGCCGGTGAGGGTCGTCGTGCCGCCGTTGAGGATCGCGGCCCCGCCGTCCGTCAGACCGAGCGAGTCCGCCTCGAACATGCCCCCGGAGACGCGCAGCGACGATCCGACCCCGGACACGGTCGCCCCGCCGGTCAGCGCCGCGAGGCCCGCGCTCGTCGCGGAACCGCCCCCGGTGATCGCCAACGACGCGGCGTCGAACATTCCCGCATTCAACGCGAGCGAGGAGCCGACCCCGTCGACGTTCGCGGCGCCGGCGAGGGTCAGGGCGCCGAGGGAGGCGAGATCGCCGCCGTCCGTGAGCGCGAGATTCCCGCCGCCGAGCGTCCCGCTCCCGCCGAGCGACAGCAGGCTGCCGTCCCCCCCGATCGTGAGATCGTCGGTGAGGGCGGCGGCGCCGTCGATCAACGCGACTCCCCCCGCCGAAATCTCGAAGTCGGAGGCGTCGAGCAGGCCGGTCTCTCCGACGTCGAGCAGCCCGCCGGCGCCGACGGTCAGCGTGCGAAGAGGATCGGTGAGGGTGAAGCCGTCACGGGTCGTCAGGGCGCCGTCGACGTTCAACCGGCCGCCGGCCACCTGCGTCATTCCAAGAGCGGCGTCGCCGGCGACGGTGAGCGAGCCGCCGTTGATCGACGTGCCGGCGGCGCCCGCGGTCAGGCCGTTCAAACCGGCGATCCGCCCGGAGGCGGTCAGCGATCCGTCGGAGACCGTCAAGCCGACGAACGAGGACCGGCCGGACAGCGTCGCGCCGGGCGCGGAGAACGTCGCGAGTCCGTTGGTCGTCAGCGTTCCGTCCGCGGAGAACGTGCCGCCGCTGACGTTTAGGCTGTCGAACAGCGTCGTGCCGTCCAGCGCGACGATCCCGCCGGTTTGCGAGAGGGCGCCGGCGGTCAGGTCGCCGAGGGCGCCGACGCTCAGCGTTCCGCCGTCGCCCAGGCCGCGGATCGACAGGCTGCCGAGGTCCGCTTCGCCGGAGACCGTCAACGCCCCGCCGTTATCGATCGCCGTGGTTCCGAAGAGGGCGTCGCCGTTCACGGCGACCGTCCCGCCGGTGCGGGCGGCGCTGCCGATGCGGGTGGCCCCGAAAATCGTCAGCAGCCCGTCGTTCGTCCCGGTGGTGACGGCGTCGACGGTGACGGAGCCGGTCCCGAACACGTCGAGGGCGCCGGCGGAGGCGGCGCTGTCCTGCTCGATGACGACGGTTCCGCCGTCGACGGTCCACACGCCGTTGACATTCAGGTCGCCGCCGATGACGGCCGCGGCGCCGTCGCCGATCGCCAGGGCGTCGGCGATCAGCGCCCCCGTTCCGCCGAGCTGCAAGGTTCCGCCGGTCCCCACGGACAGCAGGCCCGCCGAGTTGAGGGCGCCGTCGACGGTCAGCGTGCCTTGGGCGACGCTGCCGCCGTCGAGGTTCAACGTGCCGAAGGTTCCGCCGCTCTCGGCGACGGTGACGGTCCCGCCGCTCTGGTTTAGCGTCGCGGCGGTCAGGAGGCCGCCGGCATCCACCTTCAGGGCGCCGCCGGTGACGTGCAAATCTTGGACGACGCCGAGGAGGTTCGCTGTATCCACCACCCCGGTCGGGCCGATGCAGACATTCGCGTCGCCGACGATCGTGGTGAGGCCGAGGCTCGCGGCGCCGTTCAGGTCCACGGAGCCGTCGTCGACGAAGAGGGCGTCCGCATCGAGCAGGCCGCCGAGGTCCAGCGTCACGTCGCCGGCGGTCGACAACAGGTCGGTGACGAGGGCGCCGGAGACGTGCAGCAAGCCGTCGTCGTTCACCTCCGTCGAACCGAGGTCGGCGTCGCCGTCGATCGTCAGCGAACCGCCCGCGCCGATCCCGTCGCCGATCGTCGCGCCGGCGGCGACCGTCAGTAACCCATCCGTCCCGCCGGAATCCACCACCACGGCCCCCCCGGCGACGTTCAATACGTCGACGATCAGGTCGCCGTCCTCGGTCACCGTCAGCAGCGATCCGTCGCCGTTCACCTCAGCCTCGCCGATCACGGTCGTGATTCCGCCCACGGCGGCGGTCGCGCCGTCGCCGACGTTCAGTACGCCGCCGTCCGTCGCGGCGCCGCCGGCGTTCAGCGTCACGGCTCCGTCGAGCGTGGCCGCGACGCCGTTCAGGGCGGCTGCGGAGAGATCCAAGCTGAGGGCTTCGAACGTTCCGCCGTCGTTGACGGTGAGGAGCGCCGCCTCGTCGGCGTCCGTCACGGAGGCGTCGCCGAGGAGGGAGACCGTGCCGTCGACCTGCAATAATCCGCCGGTCTGAGCGAGGATCTCGGCGGTGATCAGACCGCTGTTCTCCGTAACGACGTCCCCGCCCCTGAGATTGAAGTCCTCGCCCCCCGTCAGCAGGCCGCCGACGGTCAGCGTGCCGTCGAGGACGGAGACGTCCCCGCCGGGTTCGATCTGAATCGCCCCGCCCGAGAAAATGGTCGTGGAGCCGCTGTTCAGAAAGTCGTCGGTGACGAACGTCCCCCCGGGGCCGAGCACTTGCAGGTAGCCGTCGTCGGCGACCTCCAGCAGCCCGGGCAAGGTGAGCAGGTCACCCGCGATCACCTGATAGGGGAGGATCGGCGTGGAGAGCAGCCCGTCGATCGTGATTTGCCCGCTCGCCGTCGGCGGGGGCGCGAACGCGATCGCGGCGGCCGGCAGCCAGGGCAGGAGACGACGTACCCAACGCCGCAACCGCGGGCCTTTTCTCGCAGGAATCGTGCGAACTGTTCCCCGGCCCGACGACGCTGCCGTTGGGCGGACGTGATGGCGACGCATTTGAGCGAGGGGCCGGAGAACTGTGGATCGATTCCTCCCGGGGCGGTGGGCCATGCCCACACCCGACCTCGAGAAGCTGCCGGTTCTCCGATCGCTCGGAAAATAGACATTAAGAAATTCGGATAAGCGGTAGGACCGGGTGAATCCGTTCTGCCGAATCCGGCTTGTCGATCTTCTGTCACAGCGCCAAAAACGACTTAAGTCTTGGCGGTCTTAGAGATTACGGCGGGGTAGGGGATATCCGGCGTCTCTAAACAGTCCCCCTCGGCTTCGGGGCGTGCAGCCGGCCGCAGAAGGGCTATTTCGCCGTGAACCCGTCTTCGTGGGAGGCGGGCGAACCCGCTCACCGGGAGCGGCGTAGGCCTGCGCGGCGGATGCCTGCGCTGGTTCTCGTGCGGATTGCCGCCCGGTCCGGCCTCCCGGGCCGTTCCGCGGGCGGCATACGCGGGGCCGTCGCCGGCGCCGAGTCGGTGAGTCAGCCGACGTGGCCGCCGATCGTGCGTCCGATGGATCGGTGCGGCTTCACGCAGTGAGCCTGAAGCTCAAGCGAAGAGCGCGATTCGCCTGCCCCGCTCGCGCTTCGGACTCACAGCAGACGCCCCGGCCGCCTGATGGATCTGACGAACGCAATAAAAAACGCCGCCCCGCGAATGCGGGACGGCGTCGGTTCACCGTGATGAAGGTTTCCCGCGGGGGGACTACTCCAGGTTCCACTCGAAGTCGCTGCTGCCGCCGTTCACATTGTCCTCGCCGATGGGGCCGCCGCCGTTGCGAATCTCCACGCTGATCGGACCGAAGGCGTTGTCGTTGGTCACGAGGCCTCCGTTGATCGTGTTCGACCCGGAGCCGTTCAGACCGACGACGAGGGGGACGATGCCTCCGATGGACGCGAAGGGGTTGGACGAGTTGACGCGGAAGGTACTGTCGCCGAACCCGACCAGCGGGAAGTCGGTGTTGTTGGTGACGAACTGGCCGCCGACGTTGGTCGCGCCGCTGTTTGCCAAGATGTCTTGGCGTTGCGCGTTGCGACGACGAGTCTGGCTCGAGTTGTTCGGGAACGGACCCGGGTTAAAGGCTGTCGCCGGGTTGTTGTCGCTGTCGAACGGGCGGGTCTTGATCGGATCCGCGTTGTCATACCAGGCGCCGGCGGTGATGGCGCCGTCGAGGATCGTCCCGGCGTCGCTCGACAACGTGTTGTCGTTGAAGACCAGGTCGAGGCGAGACTTGGGATCGCTTTCGTAGCCGTTGAAGGCGCCCGTCGCGGCGTCGGTCACGTTGGTGTTCGGCGGATCGACCGTGCTGGTGAAGCCTTCGAACAGCACCTGCGTGCCGAGGTTCGCCACGAACGTGTTGTTCTGAACGACGGCCGCCACACCGCCGCGGTTCATCCTGAAGGTGTCGAAGGCGGCTCCCGTCGGGTCAGCGCCGGCGGTTACGGCATAGATGTTCGAAGCGAAGCCGCCGTCGTCGCCGGCGCCGCCGCCGCCGTCGCTGCTGCCGACCCGGATGACGAGGCCGTTCGAGTCGAACGTGCCGGCCTGCCCGTTGTTGGTCACGAGGTTGTTCGTGTACAGCAACTTGAGTCGCGGATCGGCCGTGAACGCTCCGTCCTGGTTCAGGCCATGGTTCTCGGCCCCGTCCGCCCGGGCGGCGATGAGGTTGATGCCGCTGGGTTCAGGCGTGGGTCCGCCCTGTCCCTGCGTCGTACTGGCGGTGTTGACGATGTAGGTCGCCTCCCCGCCGTTGTTGTCGATGAGCGAACCGGCCAGCGGGTTGGCGACGCTCGGAGCGACCGTACCGGCGATCTCGAGGATGCTGAAGACGTTGCCCTGGTTCAAGACATCGTAGCCGCGGGCTTCGTTGCTCAGCACCTTCAGGTCGGTGAAGCGGATGTAGTTCGTCGTGCCCGACGAGAACAGCACCTCCACGCCGTCCCCGAAGTTGTTGCGGACGACGTCGCGGTTGAAGTTCAGGCCGAAGTAGCTGCCTTCGACGTCGATACCGGCGCCGTTGCCGTCCGCCAACCCGCTGCCGTTGCCGGCGATCAAGTTGTCGGAGAAGGACATCGTCCCGCTCCCCTGCAGCAGCACGCCGGCGAGGCCGTTGCCGACGATGGAGTTGTCCGCGACGAACAGCTCGTCCGCCGCCGCGGCTTCCGCCCGGGTGAGACCGCCGAGGGTGTTGTCGCCGGTGACGGCGACGCTGTGGATGCCGTAGGAGGCGTTGTCCGAGATGTCGTTGTTGTTGATCGTGCCGCGGATCGAGGCGGCGTCGGTCAGCGGGTTCCGCAGCAGCGTGCCGTCGATGGAGCTGTTGGTTAGCAGGATCCCGTCGGAGCCGTTGCCGCGGATCACGTTGTTGTTCACGTCCAGCCGGACGATGTTCTGTGACCCGTTCTCGACCCGCAGGCCAGCCCGGTCGTCGAAGCCGACGCCGCCGATGATGCGGTTGTTGCCGGACAGGTTGTTGTTGGCGACCAGGACGTCGAACTCGTCGCTGGCGTCTCCGACGCCTTGCAGCGTCACGCCGGCGACGGCGTTGCCCAAGGCGACGTTGTCGATGATCCTGGTGCCGTCGACGGTCGCGGAGTCCTGCCGGCGAACCAGGATGCCGCTGGCGTTGCCGGTGACGACGTTGCCGTTTCCGCCCGGAGGCCCGGGGTCGCCGATCAGCAGGTTGGTGACGACGGAGCTGCCCGCGGCGACCACCTGGATGCCGTCGCCCGGACCCGCGGGCGGACCCGCCGTGGCGCCGGTGACCACGTTCCTGTTGATGACGGCCCCATCCATGGTGGCCTGCCCGGTGGTGCGGACGTAGATCCCGTCGCCCTGGTAAGGCGTCTGCTGGTTCGTGTTGTTCTGAGCGACGAACAGGTCGTCGAATTCGGCGGTCGTGATGGCAGAGCCGGTCTGACCGGGCACGACCGGGCCGCCGCCGCCCGGGTTGGTGATGGGAATGTTCACCTCGTCGAAGGTTGTGTCGGCGATGACGTTGCTCTCGATCCGCAGGTTCACGTTCGTCGCCGGGCCGCCGCTGGCCACCACGGCGATGCCGGCGCCGGCCGCCTGCGTGATGGTGTTCCCGTCGCCGTCGGCCAAGCCGCCGATCTGGGCGTTCAGCGTGGCGTTCTCGATCTCGAAGATCATCCCGCCGATCCGCTCCGGATAGGGCGAGGGGGCGAGGCCGCCGACGACCGTGGCGAGTTGCGGGGCGCGACCGGTCAGGGTGTTGCCCTGACCCACGAAGTTCACCGTGCTCGGATTCGCGGCGAGGCCGTTCGCATCCACCAGCACCATGTCGGAGCCGGCAGTCGTGCTCGAGATCGTGTTGTCCTGCAGGTTCAGGTTCAACGTGCTGCCGCCGGTCCCGGTCAGGTCGCCGTCGATCTGAGCCAGGATCTGCGAACCGAGGTTCGGGTCGAACGTGTTGTTCGGCAGCAGGTTGGCGGCGGTCGGCGCCAGCCCGTTGTTCTCCACGGTGTTGCCGCTCAGGGCGGCGCTGAGGGTCGCCCCGTTGTCGGCGAGCAGCTCGACCCCGGCGGTGCGACCGACGCTGTCCGAGACCGTATTGCCCGTCAGGCGGGCGGTCTGGGTCGAACCGTCCGACTCGAGGGACACGCCGGTTTCGTTGTCGGTGACGGTGTTGCCCGACAGCGTGGAGTTCACGGTCGACCCGTTTAGGGCCGCGACCCGGATGCCGAAGCCCTCGTTGACGACGCCGGCGCCCTCGGTGGGGGTCAGCGGGAAGGCGAAGTCTTCGCCGACGTCCTGGACGCCGTTGCGGTTCACGTCCTCGCCGTAGAACCCGCGGATCGTGTTATTGGCGGCGATCAGCTGCAGGCTGCCGCCCAAGGCTTCGACGTCGAAGCCGGCGCCGCTGATGTTGAACCCGGGGTCGCCGGGCAGCAGTCCGGCGACGCCGTTGCCGGTCAGCGTGTTGCCGCGGAACACGCCCGTGCCGTTGCCGACGTGCTCGATGTCCACGCCGTCGCGGACGTTCAGGAAGGTGTTCCGGTTGATGTCGAACGAGGTGATCGCCCTATGACTGGCGAGCGTGTTGAAGTCCGCCGGCAGGCCGGCACAGTCGCCGATGGAGATGATGCCGTCGTGCCGGGGGGCGCCGGTTCCGTCGGTCCCGTCGATGGTGAAGCCGCTGACGACGTTGTTGTCGTTCAGACCGATCACGTAGCTGGGGGTCGAGAACCCGTTCCGCAGCGTCGGGCGGACCCCGCCGGTGAAGCCGGGCAGTTCGAAGGAGCTCTGCGTCCCGCGGAACGTCGCGGTGATGAACTGACGCTCCGCGGAACTCAGCAGCTGCTGGTTCGGGGAGAGGTTCACCGGACCGTTCGTCACCAGCGTGGTGGCGGCGGAGGAGGCGATCACGCGAACGATGTCGCAGTTGCCGTCCAGGCAGTTGTTCGCCCCCAGAAGCGGGCTGAAGCTGCCGTAGGGGTTCTCCACCGTGCCGTCGCCGCCGGCGGCGTTCGGATTGATGTGGCAGACGAGGATGTCGGTCCCGTCCGCGTTCTGCAGGTTATCCTGGCTCTCTTCCACCTGGATGGTCCGCATGGCGCGGTGCTGACGAACCACCGAGGAGTCCAGCGTCTCGTACACGCTGGGCTGCCGGAACCAGCCGGACCGCGTGAAGTCGTACCAGCTGCCCTGCGGAGTCGCGAGGGAGAGCGTGGCCCAGACGTTCGTGCCGAACACGTCGTCGCTGGTCACCTGGCCGCCGACGCTCAAGCCTTCATTCACCCGCCAGTCCAGTCGACTGGAGACGCCGATCGCGTCTTCCGCATCGCTGTGGGTGACGGCGTAGAGCCCGACGAACCCGTTGGCGCCGTACTGACCGAGTAACGGCAGCGGACCGCCGACCTCGCCCTCGACGCCGCCGTAGGACAGCTGGTTCACGTCCGTTTGGGTGATCGTAATCCGGTTCCCGACGAACGCGGGGTTGGAGAGGTTGCTAAAGACCTCTTCCTCGTCGTTCAGCGGGATATAGGCGTTGCCGCGGAACGAGAGCGTGTTGCCGATCGCCTCCACGCCCAAGCCCAGCCGGGCGAAGGTGATGTCCTCGTCGAAATCGCCGTCGAGATCGAACCAGAGGTTGGTTCCGACGATCTGATCCAGACCGCCGAAGTAACGGCGGGCGCCCATGCCGATGTTCATGCCGGCCCCGTGGTCGTAGGAGCCGAACCCGCCCGCGTCCAGGAAGAACAGCGAGTTGCGATCGGCCAGCAGCCAGGGGACGAAGACGTTGGCCCGGGTGTAGCCGTTGTCGTAACCGCGGCCGTCGCCGGCGTGGCTTTCCAACCGGCCCCGCATGCGGAACGGGCTGTCCGGGGCGAGGAACAGGGGCGACGGCGCGTTCGGCTCGTCGAACGCCCCTTGCGGATCGGTGAACGGCTGACCCCCGCCGGGAACCGGACCCGGCTGGAACCCCGACACGCCCGGCGGCGGGGGCGCGACCCCCGTCTGGGCCATCGCCTGCGGAGCGAGTCCGCCCATGGGCGCCGCAAGGATCGCCAACGCCCCCGCGGTGCGCGCTTTTTTGCCGAGCGATTGGGTCAGTTCTCGCGCCGTGCGGCCCAACTCTTCCGTCAGCACTTCGGTCAGACGCCGCACGGTCGCAGCGACTCCTTCCCGAGACGGCGGAGCGCCGGCCGGAGAAGCCGACGGATAGCTGGGACGATCAGTGAAGCTCTGCACGGGAAGTCCTTGCTGCCGAAGGGCGGAAGCCGAGGGGACGGACGCCGCCGGGGCGAACGCGGGGAAATCAGACGCGGAAGAAGCAGGGCGACCTTCACCAGACCTGTCTTCCCCCGAACTCGCCGACGCGGAGGACCGTTCGGTCGTCCCGCGAGCGGCAGCGAGGGTGTTGGCGTTGGTCATCCCGATCTCCATCCCGCACGTCCTGAGGGCATTGACGGACCGGCAGCCACGAACCCGACGCAATCCACCCGAAATCGGGCCGATTGACGGCGGGCCAGACGGCGAGTCCGGTTATCGGGATAGATCGGGCGATGCGGGCCTGATCGTGAGCCGGGTTAGGGAAACTTTGCAGATTCCCCCGGTTCTCCCTGCTGGTCCGCCCCCGCCGGTAAGCGGCTCGCTCCCGACGGGGAACGACTGGAATCCGACCCTCCTCTCCCGTCGGCCCTCTCCCGTCTCCGCGGGCGACCGATGCGGGGTCTGACCTCTGACACCTCTTACTCACACCTTTTACTTACGCCTTCCACCTCACGTCCCCCCGGTCGCCCGGTCAGGCCCTCACCACCGAGTGCGCTCGCCAGGGAAGTCTGGCAGTCGAGGGCGTCTCCTGTGAGTCCGAAGCGCAAGCGAGGTGGGCGAATCGCGCCCTTCGCTTGCGCTTCAGGCTCACTCGAGACCGCTGCACTGATCCGTCGGACGCACCAGTGACACGGCCGATGAACGCCGCTGCGACGCCGGCGCCGGCATGCTCCGAGCGATCGCCAGCCCAGTCAGATCGCCAGCCCCGCCGCTTCAGCCCCGTCGCTTCAGCCGAGGCCCCACGGACCCACCGAGGCGGCCGCGGACGCCGTTTACCGTTCGCCGTTACAGCAGACCGTAGTCGGCCAGGGCTTGTTCGAGCTTCGGCATGGTCGCGGAATCCAGTTCGACCAGCGGCAAACGAACTTCTCCGGTGTCGTGGCCGAGGCGGGCCATCGCGGCCTTCAACGGGATCGGGTTGCTGGAGAGACCCAGCAGCGCCCGGCAGAGGGGGAACAGCTTGGCGTGCCGCTGGAGCGCCGCGGCGGGGTCGCCGTTGCGGAAGGCGTCGATCATCGCCGTGAGGTCCGCGGGCACGATGTTCCCCGCGACGCTGACCGCCCCGGACCCGCCGACGGACATGATCGGCAGCGTCAGGCTGTCGTCGCCGGACAGGATCGTCAGATCGCAGCCGGCGGCGATTGCGCTGGCCTGATCGAGGTCGCCGGTGGACTCTTTGACGGCGACGATCGTGCTCACTTCCGCGAGCCGGCAGATCGTCTCCGGCTCCATGTTCTTCCCGGTGCGGCCGGGGATGTTGTAGAGCACGATCGGCAGATCGCAGGCGTCCGCGACGGTCGCGAAGTGCCGGTAGAAGCCTTCCTGCGTCGGCTTGTTGTAATAGGGGGCGACCATCAGGGCGGCGTCCGCGCCGCTGCGCTGGGCGCTTTTGGTCAGGCGGACGGCCTCGGCGGTGCTGTTGGAGCCGGTGCCGGCGATCACTTTGATCCGCCCGGCGGACTGCGTGCAGACCAAATCGATGATGCGCTCGTGCTCATCGTGCGACAGCGTCGGCGATTCGCCGGTGGTGCCGCACGGGGCGACGCCGGCGGTCCCCTGGTCCACCTGCCAGTCGACGTTCGCCTTCAATCGCCCCTCATCCACCGTCCCGTCGCGGAACGGGGTGACGAGAGCGACCGTCAGGCCGGCGAACTGTTCGCCTTTGCGAGGCATGGGAGAGCGGAGCGTACGGAGGGACACGGAAGGGGGCGGAGGGTAACCCGCCCCGAAGCCGGACGCATGCGTCCGGCTTCGGTTCGAAGGAAACCTGCGTTCGAGGGAGAATCCCTCGACAGGGACTCAGGCCTTCGGGAGCAGCGCCCGGAGGTCGTCTGCGGCGAGGCCTTCGAGGCTCTCGACGACGCGGTCGGCCTCGGTCAGTTCGCTGGCGTCGTGGCCGGTGGAGAGCAGGCCCAGCACGCCCATCCCCGCGGCCTTGGCGGCCTGCACGCCGAACTTGCTGTCTTCGATCACCACGCAGCGTCCCGGTTTGACGCCGCAGTTCTTGGCGACCTTCAGGAAGATCTCCGGGTCCGGTTTGCCCTTGGCGACGTCGCCGCCGCTGATCACGCCGCTGAGGAACGGCTGGAGCTTCATCAGACGCACCGCGAGCATCAGGTTCGCCGCGGGGCCGCTGGTAGCGAGGGCGATCTTGAAGTCGGCGCCTTTGAGCGCTTGGATCAGCTCCCGGGCGCCGGGCATGGCGGGGAACTCCTCCATGACCATTTCACGGTAGAGGGCTTCCTTCTCCGACTCGATCTCTTCGATCTGCTCATCGGACATGCTGGCGCCGAAGTTCTCCTTGAGGTGCTCCCGGCTGGTTTTGCCGAAGCCGCTGAGGAAGTCCTCCTCGGTGTAGGAGACGCCGAGCTTCTCGGCGGTCTGCTGCCAGGACTTCAGGTGGGGGGCGTAGCTGTCGACGAGTACGCCGTCCACGTCCCAGACGACGCAGACCGGATCGACGTCCGGCGGGTTGTAGACGACGGTCGCGGGGCTGGGGGTGTCGTCCGGTTCGCCCTCGATCGGGGCGCCGGAGGAGCCGGGGCCGCCTTTCTTGGACTCGTCGTCCTTGGGAGCTTCGGGGGGCGGAGAAGAGTTGCGACCAGGGCGGGCCGTGCTCGTGGCGAGCTGGCCGGTCTTATCGTCGGGGGAACCGGTGGGGGTGGTTGCCATGAGGTGGGGCC
>NZ_WTPX01000355.1 GCF_013036045.1 Alienimonas chondri | reverse complement strand
CATTCGGTCTTCGTGCGTTCCCAGTCGGCGGGCGTTTCCAGGTTCGAGTCCCAGAACGGCCAGGTTCGGCACTGCACCGGGCGGGCGGCGTAGACGGTGCATTTGCGGGTGTCGGGATCGAGGAACGTGCAGTCCCCGTTCGCTCGTTCGCGGAGGCTCATCCGACCGCCGACCAGCCGCGTGTGCTTCAATCGCAGCTCCATCAGACTGATGCCCGCGGCGTCCGCGATGGCGGTTTGCTCCTCCGCATCCACCCAGATCAC
>NZ_WTPX01000354.1 GCF_013036045.1 Alienimonas chondri | reverse complement strand
CCGTCGGGCGGAAATCATAGACCGGGGATTCCAGCGGTTCGACCGCGTGCTCGGCGTTGGTGCAGTAGACGTTTTGTTTGACGGGCATCGAAAAACTTTCGGAGAGTGATAGAGAGGGGAAGGTGAGGAATTTATGCGAGCGGCGCGAAGCGAATTGTCGATCGGCTGGTCGCGGGTTCGATCCGTCGCAGTTTTCCGGCCGCCGCCAGCGCGACGAGTTCGGCACGGACGGCGGTTTTCTCGCGGCCGGCCGCCGCCGCGATCTTTTGAATCGACGCGGCGCGATTGGGGGTGGAATATCGGGCGACGATTTGCACGAGGTGCTCGGCGTCGTCCGCGGAGCGGACGGTCCCGGCGGCGCCCGGCGGCGCGGCTCTATACGTCGAACCCGAATAGATCGTGGGTCGCACGGCGATCAGACCCGACGCGACCAAGTCTCTCGCAATCCTGTCGACTTTGCCGACCGACCAACCCAGTCGGGCTGCGATCTGGCCGCGGGTCGTTTGGCCGCCCTTCGGGACCAAACGCACGACGCGCAGCAACGTCGCCGCCGCGGCGGCGTCCGTAGACGTCGCGGGGGCGCTGCGCAGCGGCGGCGGTATGCTCGTGACGGTGCCCATCGTCTAAATCTCCATCGCCGCGGCTTTATTGCATTGCTCGGCGAATTCGGCCCGCGTGCGGGCTTCATACTCCACGACGTCGGCCCTGCGCTTTAGCTGCGCTGCATATTCCGGGTCATTTTCGAGCCGGACTTTCTCGGCATCTTTAACGTCGTCCGCGGCTTCGCGGGCCGCGTCGCGGAGTTTTTCGAGCTTTTCGTGTGCCGATTCCCATGACTCGCCGAGGCTTAGGCGGCCTTCCGCGAGGAGGTCTCGCAGCCGATAGAACGCAGCGACGGCGTTTTTGTGTCTCTGAACCCAGTAGTTAAAGCGATTCTCTTCGCGGAGGGAAACCGGCGCCTGATCGGCGTCGATATAAACTTGCGAGTCGCTAAAGCTGGCGCCGTTCTTATAGAAGGACATCCCAAGGTGCGCGGCGTACGCAAAATCTTTGCCGTTCCGTTCTTCAAATTGGTCCAGCAAGGAGACGTTAATTCCGGGTGTTCTGG
>NZ_WTPX01000353.1 GCF_013036045.1 Alienimonas chondri | reverse complement strand
GTAGGTGCCCCAGGTGAGGGCGGCCCCGCCGCCCGCCGCCATGTCCAAACCGCTGATCGTCGCTCTATTTATCGCCGGGGCCGCCCTCACCTGGGGCACCTACGTGCCCAGCATCCATGTGGCGGCGGGCGATAAGGACGTCGGTTTGCACAGTAACCTGCGGGCGTTCCTGTTCGTGGGCGTGGCCTACTTCCTGGTCGCGGTGCTGATCCCGCTGGCGCTGATCTTCGCCAACGCCGACCCCACCGCCCAACCGACGGCGAACTGGAACTCCAAGGGCATCACCTGGGGCATCTTCGCCGGCGCCCTAGGCGCCGCGGGGGCGCTGTGCGTGATCTTCGCGGTGACGGCCTCCAAGGGGAGCATCGGGCCGCTGTACGTCGCCCCGCTGGTGTTCGCGGGGGCGCCGATCGTCAATACGATCGCCACGCTGGTCTATTTTCACCCGGTCAAAACGCTGCCGGACTGGAAGTTCTTCATGGGGCTGGTGCTGGCGGCGGTCGGGGCGGTGATGGTGATGCTGTTCAAGCCGACCGACAAACCGTCCGGCCCCGCCGCGACGCCCGCCGCTCAGGTGGAAGAGTCCTCCACGATCGCCGAGACGGCGGCGGTGCCCTGACGGCGGCACGTCGTAACTCCCCTCGCCCCCTTTTGGGGGAGAGGGGAGTTACGAC
>NZ_WTPX01000352.1 GCF_013036045.1 Alienimonas chondri | reverse complement strand
GCGCTTTGGGTCGGGACGCTGGGAGCCGGGACGCCTGGAGCCGGGGCACTCGGGGGCGGAACGTAGGGCGGTTCGATCGAATCGGCGGCCATGCCGGCGCCCGCGGGTCTCTGCTGCATCAACAGGGAGACCGGCCGGGAGGCCTCGGCGGTGCGGACGATCGGCGCGTTCGCCGGGGGCGCGAAGGCGGAGGCCGGGGTGACGGCGGAGTTCGGCGCCACGCCCGCCCACAGCGGGACGTCCGCCGGGGCGACGTAGCCGTTCACCGGCCGGCTGGCCGGGAACAGCAAGGCCAGCTTCGCGTCGACCTCGGCTCTCGTTCCGGTTTGGGCGAGCGCCGCGGCGGCCCGCGAGCGATCGTTTTGCTTCGCGTACAGGAGCCCGAGGTTCTCCAGACTCCGCTGATGATCCGGCTGCTGAGCGAGCGCGGTGCGGAAGCTGTCCTCCGCGTCGCCGGCCCGACCCTGCAGGAGGTAGGAATAGCCGAGGTCGCACAGCAGATCGGCGTCGCCGGGCTGGGCGGAGAGGGCGGCGGCGTAGTGCTGCTCCGCGGTCGCGTAGTTGCCGGATTGATCCAACAGCACCGCGAGCCGGTGGTGGGCGCCGGCGGCGGACGGGTCGCTCAGCAGCGCTTTGCGGTAGTGGGCGAGGGCGAGGTCGGGCCGATGGGCGCGCTCCGCGGCGTGCCCGGCGTCGAGTGCCCGAGTTGCGGCCCGACCGGCTGCGGAGCCGGGTGTCCGTTGG
>NZ_WTPX01000351.1 GCF_013036045.1 Alienimonas chondri | reverse complement strand
GCTCGCACGAGCAGGGCGCCGGGTTCGCCGGACTCCGACCCCTTCTCCGCTGGCCCATATTCCGCTGGCCCGTATTCCGCTGGGCCGATCAGCCGCTCGCGGCCCGCCGCCTGCCGGGCGGCGCCGGCCTCCCGCAGACGAGCGACCTCCACCCTGGCCTCCGCCAGCTCCTCACGCAGGCCGCGGGAGTCGATGTCTCCGGATCTGTCTTCCTGATTGGGAGTCAAAGACTCCCGCAGCCGAGACACGGTCGCGGGGAAAGCGACGGCGTCGACGGAGAGCACCTCGCGAATCGCGGTGACCTCCGAACCGTCCGCGGTGCGTTCGGCGAGGACGACATGGCTCATGCCGACCCGCGGGGCGGCGCCGGCCGCGTCGCCGGCGGCGAGCGCCAGAAAGGTGCGGCCGGCTTCAGTGTCGAGAGCCGCGACGTCGCCCCGCAAACGCCCCTCCTCAAATCGCACGGCCCGCACGCTGCCCACATAGTCGCGGGCGCTGCGGCCGGGGTTCGCCGCGGTCCCGCGGACGCCGCGGGCCTCCGCATGATCGAGGAACACCGGCGCCCCCTCGTACAGCGGGGCGGCGGACCGCAGCACCGGCTCCGGGTAGGCGTAGCCGTTGCGGGACGTCGTCCCGCACAACGCCACGCCGCGGACCACGCGGGCGGCGGCGTCGATCGCTTCGCGGGCGGGCCGCCAATCGGCGACCCGTTCCGTCAGAGGTTCGGCGGTCAGCGACTCAGCGGCGGTGAAATCGGC
>NZ_WTPX01000350.1 GCF_013036045.1 Alienimonas chondri | reverse complement strand
GGATTGGGAGATCGGTAGTCTGCCCGCTCCCCCCAGTGGGGCGTCAACCTTGCGGCTCGAATCCAGATGGATCGATCAACCGCCGTTTTCGATCGCCGAACTCCACCGCGACTACCGCCGCGACGGCCCGGGGCGGCGGGCGTCCGCGTGGGGGAGTCCGTGGGCGATGCCCGTCGGTTCCCCCAGCGTGCGAGCCAGGGCGGCGAAGCGGCGTCGCGTCTCCGGGGAGGCGGCGGGCACGCCGGGGTGCAGCAACTTCGTGACCGACAGCAGCCGGGCGGCGTCGTCGGTCCGACCGGCGGCGTGCAGGCCGGCGATCCGCCGCGCCCGGGCGGCCAGCCAGTTCGCGGACCCGTCCGGCTCCGCCGCTTCCGCCTTGCGCCACGCCTCCAGCGACGCGGCCGCCAGTTGGGGCGATCGGCTTCGAGCGACCGCTTCCGCTGCGAGTTCGGCGACCTCGGCGTCGTGCCCGGCGGCGAGCACGATCAACAGGTCGTTCGCCGCGGCGGTCGGCTCGCCGCGATCCAGCAGCGCCGAGGCCCGCCGCACCCGCGCCGTCCGTCGCTCGGTTTCGCTCAGCGAGAGCTTGAGTAAACGCTCCGCCAACGCCGACCGGGCCGCTGCGAACTGCAACGTCCCGCGTCCCGGCGCCCGCTCCCACCCGGCCGAGACCGGCAGCAACAGGGCCGCGTCGTCCGGCAGGCGCGCCGCGAGCGTCGCCGCCTGATCGAATTCGCCCCGCAACGCCGCCGTCACCGCGC
>NZ_WTPX01000035.1 GCF_013036045.1 Alienimonas chondri | reverse complement strand
GTGAGGGGGCTGGAACCGGCCGATCGCCAGACACGCCCCCGATGCTCCGCACCCGTCCTGAGCGGGCCGCACCATGATCGCGAGCCTGCGAAGGCTCGCCCACCCTCACCCCCGGCCCCTCTCCCTGAGGGAGAGGGGAGGAGAGGGGGCGGGCGCCGGTGAGTTCATCGTTCGTCACGGTCGCCTCACGCTTTCATCAAGGTTCATCAGGGCGTTGACGGTCGCCGTCAGGGCGGCGTGTCGGGCGGGATCGAGGTCGGCGGAGCGGGGGGCGGAACCGACGTTCAACAGTTCCTCCGCCGCCTTCGGATCAGCCTCGAACCGGGCGAACTGATCGGCGTACAGGCGTTGCAGGACGGCCGTTTCCGCCTCGGTCGGCGGGCGACTGGTGAGGGTGCGGAAGGCCTCCGCGGTCGCGGCGTCGTGGTTCTCGCCGTGGGTTTGCAGCAGGCGGCCGGCGAAGGCCCGGGAGGCTTCGACGAACTGCGTGCCGTTCAGCAGCACCAACGCCTGAAGCGGCGACTGCACCACGTCCCGCTTCAACCGGCAGACCTCCCGGCGGCCGCTGTTCATCGCCAGCATTACCGGCGCCGGGGCCGTGCGTTTCCAGAACGTATAGAGGCTGCGGCGATAGAGGCCGGCGCCCTTGTCCGGCGTCAGCGGCGTGTAGGCCAGCGCCACGTCGTACGGCTTGGCCGGCGGGCCGCCGAAGCGTTCCTCCAACAGCCCGCTGACGGCGAGCGCATTGTCGCGGATCATCTCCGCGGAGAGCCGGGCGCCGCCGCCGCGGGTCAGCCAGCGGTTCTCGGGATCACGGTCGCGGGCCTGCGGGGTGACGACGCTGTCTTGGGCGTAGGTTGCCGAGAGAGCCATCTGCCGCAGCAACCGTCGCACGTCCCAGCCGTGGTTCACGAAGTCCCGGGCGAGCCAATCGAGCAGTTCCGGGTGCGACGGCGGCGCCCCCTGATTGCCGAAGTCCTCCGGCGTGCTCACCAACCCCTCGCCAAACAGCAGTTGCCAGTAGCGGTTCACCGCGACGCGGGCCGTCAGCGGGTGGCTCGGTTCCGTCAGCCAGTTCGCCAGGCCGAGCCGGTTGCGGGGGGCGCCCTCCGGGAAGGGCGCCAGGAACGAGGGGGTCTCCGCGTCGACCGGTTCGCCCGGCTGGTCGTAGGCGCCGCGGTTGAGCAGGTAGGTCTGCCGGGGCGTCTCCATCTCCCGCATCACGGTGATCGCCGGCGTGGCGTCGACCGCTTTGCCGAGCCGCTCCCGGGCCGCGGTCAGCGCCGCCCGGGCTTCGCGGGTCGGCTCGTGAACCGTCGCGAGAAAGTACGCCCGCAGTGCGTTCCGCTCCGCCTCGTTCAGCGTCTCGGCCGGCTTGGCGAGCAGGGCGTCGGTCGATCCCGGTTCGTACAGCCCGCGGACTTCGATCGGCGTCAGCGAGCGATCGAACAGGCGGAACTCGTCCACGATCCCGTCCTTGAAGCCGCGGTCGCGATACCGCGAACCGATGGCGAGATCCGGGTAGCCGCCGCCCCACTTGGCGATGGTGCGGGTGAGGGAGTCCGCCGTGACGCGGATCGCGGCGGGTTCGCCGTCGATGAACATTCGCAGCCCCGCGGCCCGGCTGGAGCCGTCGTAGGTGACCGCGACGTGCGTCCAACGGTCGGCGACCAGCGGTTCGGTCGTCTCCACGCCGAGCGCGTCGCCGGGCCAGAAGTGGGCGATGCGGGCGGCGAGTTTGTCGCCCCGCTTCGTCAGTTCGTAGCCGACCGATCCGGCGTCGTCCCAGCCGCGAGAGCGGCGGACGATCACGCCGCGCTCGGTCAGCTCCGGCGGTTTGATCCATAGGGCGAAGGAGAACGGCTGATGCCGTTCGAAATGCCCGGCGCCCGGCAGCACGACGGCGTCGTCGCCATTGAGTCGCACCGCGTTGCCGACGCGGCCGTCGACTAGTTCGTTCGCCGTCGGGCTAATCGCATCGGCGCCCGCCGTGTTGGGAAAGGCGTGCCCCGTCGTCGGCGTCAGATTGCCGGCGGTCTCGTGCTTCGCCCCCTCCGGCGGCGGTGCGGTCGCCTCGAACGACAGACTGGCGACGAGGCCCGGCGTTTTGTCCCCCCCTCTCCCTTGAGGGAGAGGGGCCGGGGGTGAGGGTGACGAGCCCTCACCCGCATTCGCTTGCTGAGAGGACTCCGGAGAGTTGTCGGGCGCGGAACGTTCAGCGGTCGGTTCCTCTCCCCTCACCCCCGGCCCCTCTCCCCTAAAAGAGGGGAGAGGGGAGACAGGTTCTTCACCCCGCTTCGCCATCCACGCGGCGAAGTCATCGTTCGCCTCCGTCCGCACTCGTTCCAAGCGGGCTTCGAGGTCCTCCACGGCCGAGCGGGCGGCGTGGATCTCCGCGGCTTGCGCGTCGTTGGGCCAGTTCATCGCCGGGGTGGGGACGGCGCTGGTGAAGAAGGAAATCAGTCCGCGTTCCTCCACGTTCGCGAAGAACGCGGACATCGCGTAATAGTCCCGCTGCGTGATCGGATCGTATTTGTGATCGTGGCAGCGGGCGCACTCCATCGTCAGCCCGAGGAACGCCGCGGCGGCGGTGTGCGTGCGGTCGGCGACGTTCTCCACGCGGAACTCCTCCGGCGGAGAGCCGCCCTCCTTCTTGTAGGAGTGCAGCCGGTTGAACGCGGTCGCGAGGCGCTGCTCCGGCGTCGCGTTCGGCAACAGATCGCCGGCGAGCTGCTCCGTGAGGAACGCGTCGTACGGTTTGTTGTCGCGGAAGCTGTTCAACACCCAATCGCGATACGGCCAGACGAACCGCGCATCGTCCCGCTGATAGCCGTTGCTGTCCGAATAGCGGGCCACGTCCAGCCATTCCGCCGTCAGCCGTTCGGCGTGGGCCTCGCTGGCCAGCAGCCGATCCACCGCCTCGGCCCGGGCGGTCTTCGGGTCGGTTGTGAAGGCTTCAGCGAACGCGTCGAGCTCCGCCAGCGCCGGCGGCAGGCCGGTCAGATCGAACGTCACGCGACGCAGCCACGCCTCCGGCGGCGCGGGCGGCGCCGGGTTCAGTCCCCGCTCCGCATGGGTCGCGGCGACGAACCGGTCCAGCGGCGAGACGGCCCATCCCCCGCCGGCCTCGGGCACCGCCACGGCGTCCGGCAGCGGTTGGAACGACCAGTGAGCCTCGAAGGGGGCGCCGGCTTCGATCCAGCGGTCCAGGATGTCCCGTTCGGCGTCGGTCAGCGTGCGGTTCGAGTCCGCCGGCGGCATCTTCGACCAGTCGTCCGCATGGATGCGGGCGTGCAGCTCGCTGCCCTTCAGATCGCCGGGCGCGACGCCGACGTATCCGCCCAGGTCGGCGGTCGCGTTCTCCCGCGTATCGAGCCGGAAGGGGGAATCCTGATTCGAGGCGTCCGGCCCGTGACAGTGAAAGCAGCGGTCCGACAGGATCGGCCGCACGTCGCGGTTGAAGGAGACGGCCTCCGCCGGCGCGGTTTCGTTCGGCGCCGGGTCAGCCGGTTCCTCGCCGAGCGAGAACGACGGCCCGCCGCACAGACCGAGGAGCAGCGCCAATCCGACGGAGGCGGCTGCGACAGGCGAAGGCGTCCTCGACATACAACGACCGAAACGAGACGACGGCGGGGGGCGAATGGGGCGACCCATCGGCCGCGTGCCATCTTACCGCCCCGCCGCCGCCGGATCGGCCGTCGTCGGATCGGTCCTCAGTGACAAACCTTCACCCGCACGCGGTAGGGCACGCGGACCTTGGCGAGGTAAGGCACCTTCGCGAGGTACGGCTCGTCGTAGCGGTCGTACTTCACCACGTGCTTGTGCCGGGTGACGATCTTGATGCGGTACTTCGTGACCCACTCGTAGCGGCAGGGTTCGTAGTCGCTGTATCCCGAGTCGTAGCAGGACCCGCCGGAGCAACCGCCGGCGGAGGCGACTTGCGGAACGGCCAACACAGCGGCGAGGGCGGCGGCGGAGAGCAGGCGGGCGATCATGGGGACGTGTTCGTTGGGGGGAGCCGAGAGCGGCGAGGGTTGAAAAGCGGGGAGCGTTCGGCCCCCTCGCGGAGCGATACGACGCCCCCGCCGAACTGCTTCTCACGTTTCGAGAGGTATTTTCAGAAAGACGCGCAGCCGCTCGTTTCGTACTCCCCTCGCCCCCTTTTGGGGGAGAGGGGCTGGGGGTGAGGGGGCTGGAACCGAACGGCCGCCGTTCACGGTCCTGCCGCTCTTCTGTGCATCGCTCTACGAACGCCTGCGGGTGAGAAATCGCTCACCCTCACCCCCGGCCCCTCTCCCTGAGGGAGAGGGGAGAACGAGACGGGGACGATCGATGTCCCTAGACTCGCGCCCGGTTCGATTCTCCCCTCCGCCCTGTCATGGACGCCGACCGCCTGTTGATCGACCGCGTGCGTTCCGGGGACTCCGGGGCGTGGGAGGAGTTCATCGCTCGCTATGAAGGGCGCTTGTTGGCCTTTGCGGACAGCCGCTTGCGGAACCGGGCGCGGGCGGAGGACGTCGTGCAGGAGGCATTCTTGGGGTTCCTCGTCAGCCTGCCGAACTACGACGAGACGCAATCGCTGGAGGCGTGGCTGTTCGCCATCACGGCTCACAAATTAACGGACGCCCTTCGCAAAGAAGGCCGTCGCCCGACGGTGCCGCTGTTCCCCTCCTCGCGGGGCGACAGCTCCTCCGGCCGCGAGCCGGCCGGCCGGGCGCGGGTCGCCAGCAGCATCGCCCGCAGCCGCGAGGGCCGCGACGCCCAGGCGGCCCTGCTGCAAACCGCCCTCCGCGACCTCATCGCCGGTTGGAAGCAGGGCGGCGAGTGGGAACGTTTAATGTGCTGCGAACTCTTATTCGTCGCCGGCATGCGAAACAAAGAGGTCGCCGAACGCCTGTCGATCACGGAGCAGGCGGTCGCGAATCATAAATACTTCGCCGTCAGCAAACTGAAGGCCGCCGCGGAGGCGTCGAAGTTGAGAGACGCGGACCTGAAAGCGTTCGGCGTCGAGTGAGCATCGATGACGCGATTCGGAGAAGACAAACCTTTCAGCATGAACACCTCCTGACCGCGTGAATATCTCTTTATCAGACGCCCAGGCGTTGGTCCTGTTTGAGTGGCTGACCGAGCAGGAAGAGAAGGGCAACTTCTCTTTCGATCATGAAGCCGAGCGGGCCGTCGTTTGGGAGATTCAGGCACAGTTTAAAAACACGCTTCCCGAACTTTTCCGATCGGATTACAAAGCACTTCTAGAGGAGGCGAGAGCGAAAGTTGTGCAATCGCAGTGAGTTCGAGAGCCGGGGTCCTTGGAAGAATGCGTCGATCCGAGAGCTGTTTCTTTCACCCCCGTGCAACCGCGGACTCGTTACAATCCGCGGCCCCCTCCTCTTCATGCCCGCCTCTCCCATGGCCGACCACGGTTCGCTTCGCTCGTCGCTGGAACAGGGTCTCTCCCCGGTGCGGTCCCGGCAGCGGCTGGCCCGCGCCGGTCGTTGGGCCGCGTGGGGCTTGCTGCCCAGCGCCGCGGTCGCCGCGGCGCTCGGGGCGGCGAACCTGCTGGGGGTCGCGACGATCGCCCCCTGGATCGCGATCGCCGTACTCGCCGCGGGGCCGATCCTCGGCGCCCTCGCCGGCCTGCTCAAAACGAACGGCCTGAACCACGCCGCCGAAGCGGTCGACGCGCATTACGGCCTGAAGGATCGGGCGACCACGGCCCTGTCGCTGCCGGCCGGCGATTCGCCGTGGACGGCGCTGCAGCGGGCCGACGCGGAGGCTCATCTCGCCTCCGTCGAACCGAAGCAGGTCGTGCCGTTCCGTCCGACCCGCCGGTTGGCGCTCGGCTCGGCGCTGGCCGCGGCCGTGCTGGGTCTCGCCCTGTTCCCGGCCCCGCGGCAGGCCGCCGCGGAGATCAGCGGTCCCGACCAGGATCTGCTGAGCATCGCCGCGGAGGTCGAGGCGGAGATCGACAAGCTCGAAGAGGAGAACGCCGAGGCCCCCTCGCCGGAGATCGAGGAGCTGATCGCGGAACTCCGCGAGCACGCCGAACGCCTGAAGGAACCGGAGACCGACGCCCGCGAGGCGCTCGCCGAACTGTCCCGGATGGAAGAAGCGATCCGCCAGCGGGCCGACTACGACGCCGCCGCGGTCACGGCGAACATGCAATCGCTCGCCGCCGCGATGGAAGCCTCCGAGGCGTTGGCGCCGGTGTCCGAAGCGTTGAAGGCGGACGACCTGAAGAAGGCCGCCGAGGAGCTGGAGCAGGTCGCCCCCGAGAACGCCCCCCGCCGCGAGCGGAAAGCCGCCGCCGAGCGGATGAAGAAGGCCGCCAAGAAGATGTCCGACGGCGGGATGGGTCAGATGTCGCAGGCCACCGGCCAGATGGCCGACGGCATGAGCGAGGGCGATTCCTCCAAGACCTCCGCGGGGGCGAAGAAGCTCAGTTCGCTGCTCAAGCAAAGCGCCTTTCAGAAGGCCCTGACCCAGTCGCTGCGGAAGAAGCTGGACCGGCTCAGCGAGTGCAAATCGAAGTGTTCCTCCTGCCTGTCGAAGTCCGCCTGTTCCGCCTGCGGCTCGAAGCTGTGCGAAGGCGGGAAGTGCAACGGCAGCAAGAACAGCACGGCGCTCGGTCAGGGCAAGCGGTCGAACAGCCCGAAGAACACCTGGGGCATGAAGACCGCGGGCAACATCGACGACCCGGCGACCGGCCTGGGCGGGAACCGCAACCGCGACGACATCACCGGCGTCGCCGGCGACGGTCCCAGCGAGTACGAAACCACCAACAGCCCCGAGGGCGAAGAGTCCGCCCGCCGCGGCTACTCGGAGCGGTACTCCGAGTACCAGAAGCGGTCCGAAGAGGTGTTGGAATCGGAGGACATCCCCCTCGGTCACCGCCGCCTGATCCGCGACTACTTCGAAGCGATCCGCCCCAACGCCGCCGACCAAGCGGAGATCGACGCGGCGAAGTAGGCGCCGCCGTCTGAGCCTCCCAGTCGAACCGTCTGAGTCGCACCCGAACGCCCCGCGAGCGATGCTCGCGGGGCGTTTTCGTTTTCGCCCCTCCCTCCTCCGCCGCCATGCCGCGTTCGCTCCGCCTCGCCGTCGCCCTGTGGGCGATCGCTCCGCTGACGTCACAAGCGATTGCCGCCCCGCCGGCGGGGGAGATCGCCCCCCCGGACTTCACCGCCGGCGATCCGATCCCCGACGGCTGGACGCAGGACTGGAACCTCGGCCCGACGGGCTTGCGCGGTTGGATGTTCAGCCGGAAGCTGGAAACGACCGACGCCCGGCAGATCCGCGTGACGCAGGTGGACGCCGGCTCGCCCGCCGACGGCGTGATCAAAGTCGACGACGTGCTGCTCGGCGTCGGACAGGGCGGCGTCGGGGCAAAACCCTTCGACGGCGACCCGCGCGTGCTGTTCGGCGAGGCGATCACCGCCGCGGAGACCGATGCGAACGGCGGTCGGCTCGTCCTGTTGCGGTGGCGGGACGGCGACACAAAGACAGTGGAACTCCGCCTGCCCGTCATGGGGAGCTACAGCCCGACCGCCCCCTTCGACTGCCCCAAATCCGCGAAGATCGTGGACCGCGGCCGCGCAACGCTCCTCGAAACGATGCGTCGCGACCCCGCCGGCGGACACATCATCGCCCGCTCCCTCAACGCCCTCGCCCTGCTGGCGATCGGCGACGAACGGGATCTCCCGCTGCTGAAGGAACAGGCGACGATCCTCGCCGAGTACGCCCAACCCTCCGGCGTGCGGACCTGGCAATACGCCTATGTGAATCTGTTTCTGGCCGAGTACCTGCTCGCCACGGGCGATTCGGAAACCGTCGCCGCGGATCTCAAACGCATGACCCGGATGATCGTCGACGGCCAGAGCGTCGTCGGTTCCTGGGGCCACGACTTCGTCCGCGACGATCCCCGTTCCCCGACAGGCGCGAAGCGACTGGGCGGCTACGGCATGATGAACGCCCCGGGCATCCCGCTGACGCTCTCCCTCGTGCTCGCCCGCGAAGCCCTCGCCCAAGAACCCGACGCGGAGGTCGCTGGATTGGACGAGGCGATCGCCAAAAGCGAACGCTTCCTGCGGTTCTACGTCGGCAAGGGCGCCATCCCCTACGGCGACCATCGGCCGTGGATTCAGACGCATGAGGACAACGGCAAGAACGGTATGGCCGCGGTTCTGTTCGACCGCCTCGGCGACGAAGCCGCCGCCGATTACTTCGCCCGCATGGCCGTCGCCTCCCACGGACCCGAGCGCGACGTCGGTCACACCGGCCCGTACTTCAACACGCTCTGGGCGTTGCCCTCCGTCGCCCGGCTCGGCCCGCAGGCGACCGGCGCGTGGCTGGAGGAATCCGCCTGGCGGTACGACCTCGCCCGCCGCTGGGACGGGTCGTTCCTCTATCAAGGCGCCCCCGGCGCCCGGCCGCAGACCTATCGCAACTGGGACTGCACCGGCCTGTACCTGCTCGGCTATTTGCAGGGGACGGACCGCACCGTCTTCACCGGACGCGGCGACCGCGCCGCCGACCCGATCGACCGGGCGACCGCCGAGGCGCTGGTGGACGCCGGCCGCGGCTGGTCAAACGCCGACCGCGACAGCTTCTACGACGGTCTGAGCACGGAGGAACTGCTGAACCGGCTGGCCAGTTGGTCGCCGACGGTCCGCGAGCGGGCCGCGATCGCGCTGGGCCGCAGTCAGGCGGACGTCTCCGACGAATTGGTCGCGCTGCTCGATGCGCCCGATCTGCACGCCCGGTACGGCGCCGCGCAGGCGTTGAAGCTGCAACGCGGCCGCGGGGCCAAGGCGGTGCCGCGGCTGATTGAGGCGCTTCAGGCGGACGACCTGTGGCTGCGAATCCTCGCCGCCGAGGCGCTCGCCGGGATCGGCGATCCGGCCCGCTCCGCGGTCCCGGCGCTGCTCGCCCGGTTCGCCGTTCACGATCCCGAGGGCGACCCGCGGGCGATGGAGCAGCGGTATCTCGCCGGCGCCCTGTTCGCCAGCCGCGGGGGGCTGCTCAGTCGCTCGTTGGAGGGCGTGGACCGTGATGCCTTGCGGGAGGCGGTGCGACTCAGCCTGCAGAACGAAGACGGCCGGGCGCGCGGCAACCTCTCGTCGATCTACAGAAACCTGAGCTTCGAAGAACTCCGCCCGCTGCTGCCGGCGATCCGCGAGGCGATCGCCACGCCGGCGCCCAGCGGGATCATGTTCGCCGACGGCATCCAAACCGCCGGGCTGGAACTGTTCGCGGAGCATCGCATCGAGGAAGGCATCGACTTGCTCGCCGAATACGTCCGCGGCCAGAAGCAGCACGGCAGCCAGAAGCGGATCGTGACGATCCTGAACCTCCTCACCCGCTACGGCGCCCACGCCCAGCGAGTCATCCCGGAACTCGAAGCGGCGGCGGTCTACTTCGAGACCGAGGAAGAAAACTTCCCCCGCAAGCTGAGCCTGGAGAAGGCGAAGCTCGTCCGCGAAGCGATCGCGGAGATCGAGGCTTCCACCGCCCGGCCGGAGCTGATCGAACTGGACGGCTGACGCGAAGCCCCGTCGCCTCCGCGTCCTTCGTCGCTTGCGGTTTCGCGGGCGCCGAACGACTGGCGAGCGCCCGCGAAACCGCAAGCGTGCGATCGAAGCGACAGTACGATCGCCCCTTGCCAGTCATGGCGCGACGTCACTCCGGCATCTTCACGGCATAACGCACCGCGGGGTTCGGATCGTCCTTCAACCGGTTCAGAACTGGATCGTTCAGGGCGAGCGCCCGCAGTGTGATCGCGGCCGAGAGGCGAACCGTCGCAAACTCATCCCCGGCGAGCGCGTGCAGGGCGTCGCGCGACCGATCGAATTCCTTCGGGAATGACCGCAGCCACCGGGCGGCGGCGGCTCGGATGATCGGATCGGCGTCCGCCGCGGCAGCCAACAAGACCGGCAGCGAGCGCTCCGGCAGCCCCAGTTCGGCGACGGATTCCAATAGCTCGTCGCGGCGTGCTTGCTGCGGATCGCTCGCCGCGGCCAGAAGCGGTTCCGCATACGGTCCCGCGTCTGGACCGGACCATCCCAACAGGAAGAACGCCCATAGTCTCGCGTCGTTGCGTTCCCATTCGGGCGGCGGATCGCTCCATTCGCCCCGCGCGGCCGCGGCGACGTGCGGCAACGCCGCGGGACCGATCGCCAGCAGCGCGTCGGCCGCCTCACCACTGGTAACTTCGAGACCGCCGAGGTGACGACAGAGCGTCGGCGCCGCATCCGCCCCCGCGGGGCCGAGTCCTTCGATCGCTTCCGCGGCGAACCAGTTCAGTTCGAGTTCGTCCTCTTCGCCCTCCTCAAGCGTCGCCAGCACGGAGGGCAGCAGCGGCGCCGCCCGCTTGCCGAGCGACGCCGCGACTTCGTAGGCCTTCGCTTCCGGCTCGGTGTACTCCGTCGAATAACGCGGCATGCCGCGTTCGATCAGACCCCGCAGCGTGGGAATGAGCTTCGGATGATCGGGCGCCAACGCCGCGATCATCCGGGCGCCGGCGACGCGGCGCACGGGGTTCGGATCGCCCAGCAGCGGTTCGATCCGCGGCACGAGGCGCTTCGCCGCCGGGCCGAGGGCGGCGACGGCCTCGGGGTCGATCAGCAGACCGTCGTTCCACTCATCGTCCGGATCGGGCGTCCAACGTTCGACGAACAGCCGTTCGCCCAGCAGCGCCGCGGCGGCCTGTGCGGAGGGTTCGTGCTGCGCCGCCAGCCGGGCCAGCGGGGCGATCGCACCGTACGCCCGCACCTTCTCGGGCGCCGGCGGGACGAACACCCCCAGCACGCGAACCGCGTGGGCCGCGCTACGGTCGGCGTGCGCCGGGAACTCCAAGAGCGCCTCCGCCGCCGCGGAGACGACCGGCTCCGTGGTCCACAGGTGGGCGGAGGTTCCCACGTAGTACGGCTTCGTATCGATCAGCGCCCAGAGCAGGACGTCGAGGACGTAATCGGTGAGGTGAATCTCGCCGTCTGGATCCAGCGTTTCGTCCGGCGGAGGGAACCGTTCCGGCCCGGCTTCGAGGCGGATCGCGGCGAGCGACTGGGCGGCCCGCGCCCGCACGTTCGGATCGCTGTCCGAGCGAACCGCCGACGTGAGGACGAACACGGCTCGATCGGTCGCGGCGGCGCCCAGTTCTCCCAACGCGACGACGGCGTACGCCCGCTCCGTCCCTGCGGCGGGGTTGTCTCTCAGTGCGTTCAACGCCCCCAGCAACGCCGGCTCGGAGCGCCCGCCGGTCGGGTCGGCACGGGGCAGCAACGAGAGTAGTGCGGTCTCACCGCCCCAGACATCGTCGACGGACTCGTGGCGATCGCGCGCCGCGGCGACCTCCGCCTCCAACGCGGCGACGCGGTCCCACAAATCAGTGAGGAGCACCGCGGAGACGGCTTGCTCCTCCGGCGTCGAATCCCCGAACCCGATCAGTTCCCGCCGTGCCGCCTCGCCCGCGGCTCGCAGCGCCGGATCGTCCGCAGCGAGGGCCGCGAGGATCGCCGACACCGCGTCCGCCTCCATCGCGGCGACGGCCCGCAACATCACGTCTTCGTCGCCGGTCTCCATGAAGGTCCGGCCCCGCTCCGTCTCCGGGGCAGCAATTCGTTCGAGCAGCCTCGGGGCGAACTCCCGGGCGGCCGGGCCGCGGTCGGCCAACGCCTCCGCCGCCGCGATCCGGTCGTCCCGGTCCTCCGAGAACAAACCGGCGGGGGACGAATCGATCGTCGGCCCGGGCGGTAGTGCGAGCAAGCAGAGGGCGAGGGCCGTCACGGGGCGTCGTCTTTCTTCGGAACTTCCGTCGGAACCGCGGCGGGGACATCCGCCCAGTCGCCGGTGAGGGTGACGTTGCGGACGCGGGTCGCGCGGTCGCCGGACCAGCGGAACAGGCCGAAGGTGCGGCGGTTCGCGGGGGCGATGGGGCGTTCGTAGATCACCGTGCCGTCCAGCGAGAGCGTCAGGGTGTCCGCCTTCGCCCCGCCGGCCGGATCGGCGGCGGTAACCGTCATCTCGACCGTTCGCCATTGGCCGGAGGAGAGGTCCAGCGCGTCCGGGCCGCGACGGTTTGCGGGTTCGTCGATCAGCGCGTCGGCGGTGTGCGGGACGCGGTCTTGCGGACCGGCGGTGATCGGGTGCACCCGCACGCCGTCGTTCGTCAGCACGAAGGCGATCCGGCCCAGCGCCGCGTGCACGCCGGCTCGGTCGGCTTTCTTTCCGTCGGCGTCGGCCCCGTCAGCGTCGGCCTGATCGTGGAACTCGAACCGCACCGTCTCCGTGGCGGCGCTCAGCGGGCGGGGGAACGACAGCAGCGTCTCCTCGAACGCCCCGCCGGACGTCCCGCGGCTCTTCGCGGCGCCGTACAGGCCGTCCTCCTTCCAAGTCCAACCGGCGGTCGTGCGGGCGTTGTTCTCGTCGCCGTAGGCGTCGAGCCACCAATCGGGGATGCGGCCGCCGCTCGGAAGGAGGTTCACGGTCTCGGGCGTGTTCACGTCGCCGGTCAGCGCCAGCGCCCGCACGCCGCCGGCGTGATCGCCGCGGGCCTGCAAGGCGACGAACGGCAGCGGCGAATCGAATTTCTCCCCGCCCGCCGGCGTCCGCCACACCTCGCCCCCGGCCTGCTCGATCGCGGCGGAGAACCCGGCCGGGCCGAACGTTTGGGTGAGGTCGTAGGTCTTGCCTTCGACCTTCTTCTCCAGCTTCGGTCTGGCCCGCTGCTCGTTGAGGGAACGGACGTTGGCATGATCGCGGGTCGCTTCCAGCTGCGCCCCCAACCCGCCCAGCAGCACGTGGACGATGTTGAACCAACCGGCGCTCGGCTGCGCCGACAGCGTCAGCGCGTCCCCGTCAACCGCCGCGGCCGGTCGCACGGCGAACAGGCGGTCCCGCTCCCCGCCGGCGTGGTGGTCGACGCCGGCGCCGTCGGCCCCTTCCTCCGAGGCGTCGCTATCCGAAGCGGCGGTCCAGCGGGCGGCGGGCAGGCCGCGCTCGGCTTTGATCAGCGAGGCGTCCGGGGCGACCGTCCAGGCGGCGCCGAGCGGCTTCCCGCCGAGGGTATCCGCCCGGATGGCGCGGGCGTGCCGCTTCGGCAGCGTCCAGCTGCCGCCGAAGTTGTTCTGGAACGTTTGGCTGTACGCCCACGCCAGCCGCTGCGCGGCGTCGCGGGCGGCTTCGTTCTGCGGATCGGCGAGGAAGGCGTCGGCGAGGGCCCGGGCGGCGATCAGAATCGACTTCGCCCGCCAGTGCTCGGAGTCCTTCGTCAGCCCCTCGGCGTACTGCTCCAGATAGGCGACATGAGGTCCGAAGTCCCCGCCGTCGCGGGCCTCGATTGAGGCGAGGAACGACCGGCGCGTCGCCTCGTTCAACGGCACGTTGCCCGGGGTGCGGAGAGCGTAGGCCCGCAGATCGTCCAGTCGGCCGAGTTCGACGGCAGTGTCGACCAGCATGGCGGTCGGGCTGACCATCTTCCCGCCGGTCGGCACGCGGCGGCCGGTCGTCGGATTCTCGACGCCCGGAAGGTTCGTGCCGGGCGGCGGGTCCGCGGGGGAGTAGTCCATGTCGGTCCGCCAGTGCGGATCGACCGGCAGCGGGAGGACGAACTTAGCGAGCAACCGGAACCGCTCCTCCGCCGGCAACGCCGCCGCGGCGACGAGCAGTTCCCACGTGCCGAGGCTCACCTGCCCGTGACTGACCAACGCGACGTTCCGCCTGCCGGCCGCCTCGGCGAGCGCCCGGGCTTCGTCATCCAGTTCGGCAGCGGCCAGCGGATCCTCCTCCGCTTGAGAGAGAAACGGGGCGAGCAGCAGGTTCGCCTTCCAGGTCTCCGGCAACCGGTCCGGCCAGTCGCCGGAGAGGACCACGTTCCGCACCCGCGCCTCGCGGCCGGGGCTGGCGACGAGGCCGAACAGGCGATCCGGATGGGCGGCGCCGTGCGGCGTGTCGGCGCCGGCGGCGAGGTCGCGTTCCAACACCGGCGTGCCGTTCACCGACAGCGTCAGTCGCTCGGCGTCCGCCTCCAACGTCGCCGTGTTCCAGTCGTTCGGGATCAGCGGGACGGCGCCCAACGCCCCGGGCGCCGGGACGGTCGCGTGGGCGCTCAAGCCGCCGTCCTCCTCAAACCAGCCGGGCATCGCCCTGACGGGGAGGAACCGCAGCCGCACGCCCTCCGGGTCCAGCACGAAGCCGATCCGATCCAGGGAGGGAACCGCGGTCGCGACCGTGCCGACGGTGCGGAACTCGAACGAGATCCGATCGCCGTCGAACAGCGGGCGGTGATGCACGAGGCGTTCGCCGGTCGCCGGGCCGACGGCCTCGCCGTTCGCGGCGGACCAGCGCTCGGGACCGCTTTGGTTCTTGGTCTCCAGTCCCGGGCGCACTTCGGGATTGCGGCCGGTGGGTCCGAACCAGCCGTCGAAGCGATCGCCGGCCAGCAGATCGACCTCGCGGGGGATCGTCGGTTCGCCGGTCACCTCGACCGTGCGGAACCAGCACCGACGCCCGTCCGTGGCGGCCAGCCCGACGAACGGCGAGCCGGGCGCCGGCTCCGGGTCGGTCAGAACCACGCGCCCGCCGACCCGCAACACGGTTTCGTCCGGGCTGATGTCGAACAGGTAATGCTGCGTGGGTCCGCTCGGCAGCCACGGGGCGGGGCGTTCGGCGTACCGCGTGCCGCCCAGATCCCGCGCCCGATAGGTGTGGTTATGGGGGAAGGGCTCGTGAATCAGCCCGCCGTAGAGCGGGGCGCTTTCGGAACGGCTCCCGTGATTGGCGGCGACTCGCAGGCGGAACGTGCCGGCGAGGGGATAGCGGAACATCAGCAGATTGGCTCGCGCCGGTCCGGTGGCGTGGGCCGTCCCGTGCAGCAGAACCCAGGGCGGGCGGGCGTTCGGACCGGTGGCGTACGACCCCGGCGCCGCGGAGCGCCACATGCCGAAATCATTGGTGAGCGGCGGCGCCGCGGGGGCCTCGAGCGCCTTCGCCTCCGTTCGTAGCACCAGGATCACCGGACGAAACGGATCGCCGATCTTCCCGTTCTGGTTGCCCCAGGGTTCGGCGATCGCCAGATCCGCCGCGGCGGCGGTCCGATGCTCCGGCTGCCCCAGCGCGGCCCACGTCAGCGAGAGATTCGCGAGAAACGCCTGCTGAGCGATTTGGCGGTACTCGCTGGCGTCGTTCTGCACGGGTTTATCGGCGAGATCCGTGCGCAGCGTCGCGGCGGCGGCGAAGCCCGCGGGCACGTCCGCCGGCAACCCGGCCAGCAGCCGCAGCGTCGTCGACCGCATCGTGCCCGGCAGGTCCGTCATCGAAGCCGTCTTGTCCGAGTCCGCCCCGGCCGGCAGCGACCCGTCCGCCGCGGGGCGGGAGTTGTTCGTCGCGTTGATCTGCGCCGCAGCGGCAGCGAGTTCCGCCTTGGCGTTCTCCACAGCGGTCGTCGCATCGGCTTTCTCTTGAACCGCGGCGTCCCGCTTCGCTTGCGCCTTCGCCCGCAGGGCGTCGGCCCGGTCGAGGGCGAAGGCGAGTTCGTCCGTTCGTCCCGACGCCTCCGCCGCGGCGGCCAGCGCGAACAGCGTGCCGGTCAGCGGCGCGGGCGACCGATTCGTAGCTGTGGAGAGCGCACGAGCCGGGTCGGCGGGGCGACCGAAGACGGCGGGCGGGCCGTCGGGCGGGACCGTTCCCGCGAAGCCCCGTATCTCGGCCGTTTGCTGGTCCGCGACTTGGTCCCCCGCGGGCGCGGGTTCCGGGAAGGTCCAAGCGAGCAACGCGTCGAAGGCGTCGTCCGCGGGCATCGCCGCGAAGGCCCGGGCGAGGTCCGCGGCCAGCCGGTTCCGATCCAGGCGCGTGATGCCGCTTTGGTTGTCGAACGTCGGCAGCCGGTCGAGGTCTTCGATCCGTTCCAGCGCCGCGACCGCCGCGCCGCCGCGGGCTAACTCGTGGATCGCGTCCACGGTCGCATTGCGGAGCTGGCGAACCGGGTAATCGCCGCTGAAGTTGCGGTGTTGCTCGCGGGTCGCGTTGAGGTGATCGGCGAGGAATTCCTGGGCGGCGTCCGGCTTCCCGCGGGCGAACGCCTCGCGGGCCAGGCGGGTGAGGTACCAGTGGCTCACTTTGCCGTTGCCGTCGACGGCGCTCGCCCCGGCGAGCAGCGCGTCGTACGCCGGCGCCGGGGCGACGCCGGCGTTGAGGGCGGGCAGGGCGGCGTGGATCGCCATCTCCGCGTCCGCCTGCGTGCCGCCGCGGGAGACGTCCTCCGCGATCTTCGCCAGCCGCTCGGCGACGCCGTCGGTCTCCCCGGTCGCCAACGCCAACCGGACGTGCAGCAGATCGACCGCGGCGCCCGCCGAGCCGGCGGCGGAGCGGGTCGCCAGTCGCTCCCGGATCTCGCCCAGCGCCTCGGCCCGCGTCGCCCAGTCCAGCAGCGGGGTGAGCGCGTCGACGGGCGGGGCCGGACTGTTGGAGACGTTCGAAGTGCCGGGATACACGAACGCTTCCGTCGGCCGGGCGGTCGGCAGCACGATCTCCGTGAGCGTCGCGGCGACGGCGGCGGGGTCGGCGGCGGCGGCCTTCCAGGATTTGGACAGCTCCGCCAGATCGGAGGCGGCTTCGCTGTCCTGCAACGGCTGGCCGCCGCTGTCGTTCACGACGACGGGCGCGCCGAACATTCCGCCCGGAGGGCCGCTGTTCGATCCGCCGCCCAGCGGGGCGCCGCCGCCCAGCGTCTCGCGGACGGCCCGCAGGCTCAGCTCGGTCAGCCCCCGGTTGGCGGCGAGCTTCGCCAACTGCAACGCCCGCCGGGCCCGCGGGCCGGTGGTGACGGGGATGATCCGTTCCTGATCCGGCTCCCAGTTCGGTTCCGCCGGCGCCGCGAGCATCGCGACCAGCAACGCCCCCCGCACCCCCGTCGTGGGGAACGCAGCCGGGGGGAACGCAGCCGGGGGGAACGCGGCCGGAGGGAACAGGATCTGGGGGAACGCCGCGGCGCCGGCCTCGCCCGGCGGGGCGCCGTCTGCGGACAGGTCGCGGTCGAGGATGTCGCCCAGCAGCTTGGTCCATTGCTTCTCCGCGGCGGCGCGATCGTCGCGTTCCACCGCCATGCTGCCGGCGGAGATGCGCATCGCGATCCGCCACGCCGGGTCGGACAGTTCGTCGGCGGCGGCAAGGGCGGCGTCCATCAGGGCCTGGCCGTCCTCCCGCGTCTCCGGATGCTGCACGGCTTCGATGCCGGTCAGCCACCAGGCGCCGATCGACTCCGGCGTCGGGCCGCTCTCGGCGGCGGCGTCCTCGCCCTCGTTCTCGTTCACGTTCTCGGCGGCGGCGGCGTGCAGGGAGGCGTCGTTCGGCCGGATCGTCGCGTACTCGTCCAGCGCCTCCCGCAGTTCGGCCAACCGCGCCGCCAACGCCGCCTGATCGACGGGGGCGGGGTCCGCGTCTTCTTGAGCCTCTATCACCTCTTCCAGCACGACGACCTGCGGCGCCGCCGCGGCCGGCTGCGGGCTGAACAGCGTGGCGACCGCCGTCGCGATCAGCCCGCTCCAACTGGTCGCCTTCACGGGGACCGCCCGGGCGGGCACGACCCGGGCGGCCGGGACGGGGATGGCGGGCGATGCTCGGACCACCATCCCGTTGGCGAACGGATCGCCGCCGTTCGCCTGTCGGCCGTCGGGCACGGCGGTCAGGGCGGCGATCAGGCCGCTGGTCACCTTAGCGTCTTTGATGTCGTCGCCGCCGTCGGTCGCGGCGAGGAGCAAGTCGAGGACCGGTTCGGCGTCCGGTTCGTTCCCCGCTTCGATCGCGGCCCGCTCCGCCTCCAGCCGCGATCGCAGATCGTCGGCGAGGGCGGCGGGGGTGAGGGCCTTGTGCACCTCCTTCGTCGCATCCTGCAACTGCCGCAGGTCCCACGATCCGGAGGTCATCCCCGCCCGGGCGACGCCTTCGGACTCCGCGTGGCTCAGCACTCGCAGGGCGTCCAGCGGGTAGCCCATCTCCGCGAGCTGCCGGCCGATGCCCGTCCAGCTTTGGACGTTCTGTCGAGCGACGTACTGCGGGTTGTTGTAGCTGAAGGACTGGAACGATTGGTTGCTGAAGTCCGGTTCGAACACCGTCTTGAGCAGCCCCTGCCGGGCCTCTTCCTTCGCCCCGGTCTTCACCAGCAACTCGTTGAGGCGGCGCTGCGGGGAGTACTCGTAGCCGTTGCCGGAGTAGGGGGTGTTGGCGTTCGTCTCGACGGCCCGCCGCATTAGGGCGAGGGACAGATCGGACAGCTCGTCGTCGCCGAGGTGTACGCTCAGCAGCCAGGCGCCCTGTCCGCTGGGCTGTTCGTCCTTCGGCAGGGCGAGCAGCGTTTCGACCTCCTTGCGGGCGTCGTCGTAGTTCCCGGCTTTGGAATGAGCGGAGGCCAGCAGCCCGCGGCCGGGATGCCAGTCCGGGTGCTTCTTCACCTCGGCGGCGATGCGTTCGGTGAACGCCTGCAGTTCGCCCCGTTCCTGGGCCGCGTCCAGCACCAGCCCGGTCAACGATTGCGGGTTCGTGGACCACATCCGCACGTTCGAGAGCTGATCCCAGCCGGGCCGGCCCGTCTTGCCGAGCAGTTCGTCCACGGCGAACTGGTAGACGCCGTCGGCGCCCATCAGCTGGCCCTGATGGACGGACTGGAACAGCATCTGCCGGGACTCCGGGTGTCGATCCCAGATCGACTTGAACGCCGCGACGGCCGGGTTGGGCTTCGGATCCGCTGAGTCGTCGGCCGATTGGTCTCCGGGCGATTGGCTGCTGCGGGCTTGATTGTCGAAGTTCGACAGGGCGTTCGAGATGATGTTGGTGATCGCGTAGCTGTTCCCCCCCCAGTCGGCGGGGTCGGTTTTGCCGACCGCTTCCATCAGCGCGGGAAGCCGTTCGGCCTGCTGGAAGGCCCGCTGAACCTCGTAGTAGTCGTTGGCGATCATCGAGGGATCGGCGGCGATCACCTTCTCGTACATCTCCGAGGCCGCTTTGCTGTCGCCGGAGCGGGAGAGCCGCTGGCCGGCGGCGTACAGGGCGCCGGGGTCGTTGCCGTCGGGGCGATCTTCCTTCAGCAGCGCCTCCGCCTCGTCGCCGCGGTCGGCGGCGACCAGCAGGCCGATCAGATCGCTCCGCACCCGCTTGGAGTTCGGGTTCCGCTCCAGCTTCGCCCGCAGGTCGGCCAGCACGGGGTCCAGTCCGCCGACTTCCTTCAACATCCGCACCGCGGCCTCCCGGGCGCTCTCGGCTTCCCGCTGGGCGCTGGTGGTTCCGCGGCCGGGTTGAGGTTGGGGGGCGCGCACGTTGGCGAGGATCGACCGGGCGATCTCCGCGGCGACTTCGTCGTCGCCGCGACGGCGGTACAGGTCCATCACGCCGGAGAGCGTCGTCGCGTCGTTCCCCCCGCCGCGGCGGACCCGGGCGAGCACCGCGGCGGCCCGATCGCCCAGCCCCAGCCGCTGCATCGAGCGGGCCAGTTCGAGCTGTTCGCCGTTGTCCAGCCGCAGGCCAAACAACCGCTCCGCCGCGGCCCGCGCCCGATCGAGGTCGCCGGCTTGGGCGGCGGTGCGCAAGGCGAGTAGTTCGCGGTCCCGCAGTTCGTCCGGATCGGCCGGCTCCGCGGCGTCCAGCAGGGCGAGACCGGCTTCCGCGTCGCCCCGTTCGATCAGCGCCGCGGCGGTCACGCGACGCAGCGCGGCGTTCTCCGGGGCGGCCTCCAACGCCCGCTGCAACCCGTCGACGGCGCCGTCCACGTCGCCGTCCCATGCTTCCAGGCAGGCCAAACGCAGCAGGTCATGCCAGCGGTGCGGGGCGTCCGGCCGTTCGGCTCTGGCCTTGAGATGTTCGATCAGCGGGGCGTCGTCCCAAGGGGTCAGTGCCTCGGCGCCGCTTTCCCCGACGACCGGCTCGCCGGAGTCCCCCCCCGATTTCTTCATCAACGGTTTGAGCTGGTCCGGCTCCCGGAGCCAACGCAACTGCGAGTACAGCAGGGTGGCTTGATCGTCCAGAATCGGGGCGGCGGGCGGCGGGAAGCTGGCCCCCTGGGAGGATTGGCTGATATTGCCGTCCGGCCGGACGATCAGCAGGCGCTGCGCGCGTCCCGCGGTGGAGGAGCCGGTCGAGCTTTGGGCCGCCAGTTCGGCGGTGGCGTCAGCGTGGGCGTCCAGCACGGCGAAGGCGCCTTTCAAATCCCCGGCGGCGGTCCGCTCGCCGACGATCCGACCGAGCGTGTAGGCGTTGGGGACGGCCCGCGCCCGATCTTTGACGGGCAGGGCGGCGGCGCGTTCCAGCAGCGTCAGCACGGCGTCCGACTGTTCGAGCGACGCCAGCACGCTCGCGGCGGCGCTGATTTCGTCCGGTTCGACGGCGCCGGCGAGCAGCTCCGCGACGCGGGCGTCCGCGGCCTCCTGCTTGCCGGCTCGTTTCAGTTCCTGAATCAGTAACCGTTCCATGTAACTGGGCGGCATCCCGGCGTTCGCCCCGTCCGCCTTCACCCGATCGAGGGAGGCGGTGAGCAGATCCAGCTCCTCGTCCGACAGCGGGTCCGGTTCGATCTGCTCGCCGTTGGAAGGATTCCGGCTGCGCTGGGTCAGCGATTGCAGATAGACGTACGCCGTGCCCGGCTCGGCGCCGTCCCGCCGAACCAGCCGCATCGCGAGCCCCTGCAGGAGATCCGGGAGCCGATTGTTGAGGGCGGCCGGAACCCCCTCGAACTGCGGGCCGACGCTGGCGAGGAACCAGGCGTCCCACAGTGCCTCGACGGTGGGCGTCGCGTCCTCGGCGAACAACGGCGGTGCGGCGGCGGGCGCGGCCTCGTTCGATTCCTCAGGCAGCAGCACGCCGGCGTCGGCGAACACGGCTTTGGCGAAGTCGGGGTCGCGTTTGGCGAGCCACCCCTCGGCCAGCAGGCGGGCGGCGCCGTAGTCGTCCGGTTCGATCGTCAGCTTGGCGCCCATGCCGGTGGAGGGGCGGCCCGACAGACCGAGCACGCCGAACCCCATGCTCGCCGTGCGGATCCGCTGGATCGGCGCCGGCATCGCCCCCACGCCGATCGTGCGGCCCGCGGTGCGGCCGCCGCTGCCGGCGCGACGGGAGCGACGGCGTTCCTCCTCCGCCTGCTTCGCCGCGGAGAGCGTGTCGTGCGGCAGGTCCAGCTCCCACACCCGCCGCAGGGCCGCGTCCGCCACGTCCGGTAGGGAGACGGGAAGCCCCTCTCTCTCTGACTCGTCGACTTCGTCGTCCAGCGTGATCGAGACGGGCCGTTGATCGATCTCGTCGCCGGTCGCATTGACCGCGGCGGCGGCCAGACGCACCAGCAACTCCCAATCGTCGCCGTCGCGGACCAAACCGGCGTCGGCCAGTTGGAAGGCGAGTCCTTCGCGGCCGGCCTTCAGCAAGGCGTCGATCGCCCGCACCCGCTCCACGGGGTCCGTCGTGCCTCCCAGCAGGTCGAGGTAGAACCGCTCCGCGGCCTCGGCGTCGCCGGAGGCGGCGAGCATCCCCGCCAGCCGCATGCGTTCGGCCGATTCTTCGCTGAGGTCCACGACCCGCTTCTGATAGGCGATCGCATCGTCGATCTCGCCGGCGCTCTCGGCCAGCGTGGCGAGCCGCGCCAGCAGCGTGGTGTCCTTCGGATCGCGGGAGAGCAGCGGTTCGAGCGCCCCGCGGGCCGCCGCCGGGTCGTCCGCGGCGAGGTGGGCTTCGGCGATCAGCAGCGCCGTTTCGCGGTCCGGCTCGTCGCCGGGCCGCGGACCGCGGGGGCCGGCGGCGGTGCGCTCGAGCTTCTCCAGGAACGGGGCGAACCGACCCTGTCGGCGGGCCAGTTCGGCGAGCCGGCGGACCACGAGTCCCTTGTCGTCGAAACCGTCCGCCGCCGCGAACGCCCGCCACAGCAACTCGACCGCTTCGTCCGTGCGAAACCGATCCGCCAACGCGGAGGCCAGTTCCAACAACGGACCGGGATCGCGACCCGCGGTGCGGGCGGCCCGGCGGAGGGCGTCCAGACCGATCTCTTCTTCCCCCACGCGGAAGGCGACCCGCGACAGGAACGCCAGCCCGTCCGGGTTGCCGGGGGCGCCGGCGACGACCTCGCGGGCGGTCCGCAGGGCTTCGACCCGCTGCCCGAGTCGCAGCTGCAATTCCGCGACGCGGATGAGGTGTTCGGCCCGGCGTTGGCGGTCGATGTCGGCCAACCGGCGAGCGGTCGTCGCGGCATCGGCGACCCGACCGGCCCGCTCCTGCATCTCCGACAGCGTCATCAGCGCCGTCGGGTCCGCGGGGGCGAGCTTCACGGCCTCCGCCGCGGCGTTCGCCGCCCCCGTCGCATCGCCCGCCGCGTCGCGGTACAGCGCGAGCCGCAGCCGCACGTCGGCCTCCTTCGGGTCGTCGATCGCCTGCTGTTCCAGCGCGGCGATCCGCTCGGCCAGCTTGCCGGCGGCTTCGTCGGCGTCGATCGCGGCGTTCAACACGGCCCGGCGTTCCTCCGGCGTGACGGCGAGCGCCTCCGCTTTCGCGATCTGCGTCTCGGCCGCGGCGGCGTTCTCCGCCCGCACGAACAGTTCGGCGAACCGCATCCGGTCCGCGAACTCCAGCGTGCCCGCGGTCGGGTCGGCGCCGGATTCTTTCACGTCGAGCGCGTCCGCGGCGGCGGCGGCCTCGGCGGCGCGGTCGTCGTAGCCGAACCCGCCGAACACCTCCGACAGCCGGGCCAGCGTCTCCACGGAGCGTTTCCCGCCCGCGGCCAAGCTCTCCCAAACGGTCACCGCCTCCTCGGACTCGCCCAGGATGTGCAGGTACTCGCCGAGGTACTCCACGTATCGCGGGTCTTCGGGGGCCAGTTCGATCGCCTGTCGATACAGCGCCTTGGCGGGCTCCTTCGCCCCCGCCTGACGCAGCCAGTCGGCGACCTGAGTGACGGCGACCGGGTCGTCGGACTGATCCGTCAGCAATCGCCGCCAGACGGCCTCCGCCTTCGCCAATCGCTCGTCGTCGGACAGTGAGGGGTCGTCGAGGTAGATCGAACCCCAGTCCCGCAGCGTGTCCGAGTCGCCGGGGGCCAGGCGGTTCAGTTCCTCGAACTGCTTCGCGGCGCCGGCGTAGTCGTCGGACCGCAGCAGCTGATCGACCAGCGCCCGCCGCAACCGGCCGTCGCCGGGCGCCTTCTCCACCGCTTTCTCCAGCCAGTCGCGGGCCTCCGCGGTGCGGCTCTGCCGATCCAGCAGTTCGCCCAGCCGGGCCATCGCGGCGACGTCTTCGGGATGATCCTCCACCCAGCCTTCGTAGTAGGCGGTGAGGCCGGCGAGGTCGTCGGTGCGGAGGAACGCCCGTTCGATGCCGCTGCGGACTTCGCGGAACAGCCAGCTGTCCGGGTTGAGGTTCGCCAGCAGCTTCTCGAAGTCCGCGACCGCTTCGTCGTTGCGGCCGGCCCGCACCTTGAGGGAGGCGGCCTTCAAACCGAAGGCGACGCGGCGGTATTCGTCGGTGGTGTCCGCGGCGAGGGCGTCGTAGCGGGCCAGGGCGCCTTCGAGATCCCCCTCCGCCTCCAGCACGGCGGCGATCTGCTCGCGGACGGCGTCGTCCCCGGGGAACTTTTCGATGAGGCGATCCCACACGGCGTCGGCCTCCTCCGCCTGGCCGCTGCGGGTCAGCACGCGGCCCAACCCGCTGAGCAGGTCCGGCAGGTCGCGGCGGGAGGGATCGCGGGCGAGGGCGGCTTCGTACGCCTCCGCGGCTTGGGCGTGCCGACCGGCGAGGGCGTACGCCTCGGCGAGCCGGGCGCGGGGGTTCGGATCGTCGGGGGCGCGTTCGGCGGCTTGCTCGAAGGCGGCGACGGCCTGCTCGTCGTTGCCGCGGCGGGCTTCGATCAGACCGAGAATCGCCGGGGCCGCGGCGTCGGCGGGGTTCTCCTCGGCGCGGGTGCGGAGACGCTCGGCGAGGGCGGCCAGCTCGCCGCGCTCGGCGAAGAAGGCGTAGGCCCGATCCAGCGCCGTGCCGGGGCGGGGGTTGCGTTCGAGCAGGGAGAGGAACCGCTCCGCGGTCTCGCGTTCCTTCTCGATCTCCGCCGATTCCGGAGCGATCCCGGGATCGTCCGGCGTCGCGTCGCCGACGGCAGCCGGCGGGTCGTCCTGCCGGGCGATCGCGGGGAGCGCCGCCAGCAAGGCCAGGGCGCCGACCGCGGCGGAGGCGAGGCCGACGCGCACGGCAGTCGCGGGGCCCGCCGATCGCAGCGACAACCGACGAGCCGACCGAAGGGGAGAGGACGCCATTTCCGAGCGTTCCGACAGGGGCTGGGAGGGGAACCGGCCCGCGCAGCGTCCTCATTCAATCTGGACGCCACATACGTATCGGGACGGTCCGATCATCGTCCGGGGCCGCGTGCGGCGTGTCCACTGCCGACGCATCGGGGCGCTCGGTCCGTTCGCGAGTCCGTCCAGCGTCCCGGACGCTTCAAGCGTCCGGGACGCTGCGTTCGTGGTCGGTCGGGTGGCTGACTTCTCGGACGGTCACTCGGCCTCGGCTCGCGCCTCGGGCTGCGGAGCTTTGCGAATCACCAGCCGATCGAAGGGGACGCCGTCGAGGGCGTAGGCGGTGAACTCCAGCGTGCCGCCGTTTACTCGCACCATGCAGAAGTGATGGCCGCGGCGGACCGTGTTCTGGAACGACGGCCGGATCGGGCCGGGCGTCTCCAGCGGCCCGCCGCCGCCGCCGGTGATCATGTACACGATCCCGTGCCGCTCGACCGGGCGGCCCGCTTTGATCGGCCAGGTGCGTTCATAACTATGAATGTGCCCGTTCCAGACGATGTCCACGCCGTGCTTCTCATAGAGCGGCGTGAGCTGGCGAATCCGGTCGTCGCCGCGAGTGGAGACGTTCGACTTCCACAGGTCGCCGTAGTCGTTCTCGTCCGAGGAGTACGGCGGGTGATGATGGCAGACGATCTTCCACCGGGCCGTCGAACCGGCGAGCGCCTTTTCCAGCAGCGGGTACTGCTCCGAGTCCGGGCCGACGTTGCGGTTCGAATCGACCATAAAGAACTCCGCGTTGCCGTAGCGGAACGTATAGAACCACTCCGGGTCCGGCAGGCTGACGTAGTCGTAATAATTGCGAGCGTCCTGCTCGTGATTGCCCAGCACCGGATAGAACGGGGCGTAGCGGATCAGCTCTTTCATCCCCGGGAAGAAATGCTGCGTCCAGTGTTCCGCGTTGGAACCCGTGCTCACCAGATCGCCCGGGTGCAGCACGAAGCTGGGGCGATGCTCCCACGCGGCGGCGGCGATCTGGCCGGAGACCTGCGGATTGCCCTGGGTGTCGCTGATGACGGCGAAGGCGAAGGGGGTGTTTTCCTTCACCGCGGTTTGAAAGGTGGAGACCTCCGTGGCGACGGTCGCCCCGCCTTCGATCGTCGTTTCGGTCCGATAAAAATATTGCGTCTCCGGCTTTAATTCCGTGAGGCGAATCTCGTGGATCTCCCGCCCCGCCTCGCCCTCGACGCGGTGCGGGCACTCGGCGGTCTCGCCCCAGAGCACGGCACCGGTCGCGGGAATCGTGGAGCGCCACATGACCGTCATCCCGGTCTGCGTGCCGTATTGCAGATAGGGTTCGACCACCAACTTCAACGGCACGCCGGACAGATCCGCCGGCGCCGTGGTGAGGGTTTTCACGTCGGCGAAGTCATGTTCGACCCACTTTTGCTTCGCGGCGAGGCCGTACAGGCTGACGCTCCGCAGGCGGCCCTGGAGCCCGTGATGCTCGTTGCCGTCGCGGTAGGCGCCGAGGACGAAAGGCGACGCAGCGGCGTACCGCACGGGGCCGGACTGCTCCATCGATTCGGCGTCGAGCTGGCCGTTCACCCACAGCTGCATCGTTTTGCCGTCGTAAACGCCGACCACACGGTACAGCTTGCCGCGTTCATAGGGTGTTCTGCCTTTGAGATAGGTCAACGACACTCCATCGGCGCCGGCGATCGCGAAGGTGAAGGAGGTTTCGTCGTAGCCCAGCAGCCAGCCGTGTTCGTCCTCGCCGTCGTCGCTGATCGCCCCGACGATCCCGCCCCAACGAGTTGGGCGTTCGATCGAAACGGTCGCGGCGGCGGTCAGGGCGGCCGTCGGCAGCAAATCGCCGGCCGCGGCGACGGTCGGGGCGATCACGGCGCCGCCGGTCTCCGCGACGAACCGCAGCGCGGCGCCGTCGTCGGCCGATTCAACTGCGGCACTCAGTTCCGCCGGCGGGCCGAGCCGGGCCTTGAGGGTCTCGCCCTCCACCGCGGCGGCGTTCAACCGGTAATACACCAGCGGGTCCGGCCCGTCATGGGCGCTCGCCGGCTCGACGAGCAGCGACAGAACCGCGCCGAGCGCGGCGGCGAACAGGGGGCGAACGTTTGGGCGGCTCATCGCGGGAATCCTGTCAGGGCAGTCTGGGGAGCGGACGTCATCGATTCGGAGCGCGGGGCGTCCGAGCGCGGGGCGACCGACGGAATCGGTATCTCGTCCGTCGGCTCGTCGCCGGTCGTGGACGCGACGGCGGGCGGTTCGAACAGCGTCTCGGCGGCGCCCAGCGCCAGCGTCATGCCGTTCCCGCCGAAGCCGTTGAACAGCGTCACCCCCTCGGCGACCGGCTTGGCGAGGAACAGTTCGGTCGGGTGTTTGAGGTACACGCCGTGCCAGCGGCGGGCGATCTCCCAACTGGGCAGGCTCAGCATCGGCCGTAGTTCGCGGAGGATCAGGGCGTCGATCTCGGCGCTGTCGAACGGGCTGACGTCGTCGCCGTACTCGTGCGAATCGCCCAGAATCAGGCTGCCCCACGGGGTCTCGGCGGCCATCACATGCACGCCGAACCGGTCCAGTTCGGGCGCCTCAGCGGCGACGCGCGCGGCGAGCGCCGGCTGGGACGGGCAGGCCGCGAAGCTCTTGTAATGCCGCAGCGTCAGGCCGCCGGCGAGGTGCGGGCCGAACGGTTCGGCGCCGGCTTCACCGCCCCCTTCAAGCGGGGCCGTTTCGAGCATCTGCAATTTGCACTTCACCATCGCTTCGGCGGCGTGCTCCGCGGGGAACAGCGAGGCCGCCTCCGCACCGCCGGCGACGATGATCCGCTGTGCGGCGATCGTCTCTCCCCCCGCGATCGTGACTCGGCCGGAATCGACGGCGACGACGGGCGTGCCTTCGCGGAACGTCACGCCGTACTGCTGTTCCAACGCCGCCCGCACCCCGGCGATCGCCGAGGGCGGATGCACGCCGCACTCCGCCGCGGAGAACAGCCCGCCGATCAACCCCTCCGGGTTCGCCCGCGGGCTGCGTTTGAGCGTCTCCTCCGGCGAGAGCCATTCCGCATCCAGCCCCTCCGCAGCGGAGCCGGAGAGGAACTCCCGCATCACCGCGGCTTCGTCCTCCCGGTAGGCGGCGAACAACGAGCCGCAGGGGGTGCAGTCGAAGTCGCCGGCCTGCGCCAGCTCCTTCCAAATCGCCCGGGATCGCAGCGCCAACGAGCGCGCCCGGCCGGCGGGCTGTCCGACGGGCCAGATCATGCCGAAGTTCCGCACGCTGGCGCCGCGGGCCTTCGGGGTGCGCTCGAACAGGACGACCGATTCGCCCCGCTTCGCCGCGGCCAGCGCGGCGCCCATCCCCGCGATCCCCCCGCCGACCACCGCCACGTCGTACGAGTCGCGCGGCGCCCGACGAGCGGACGACGATGCCTCAGGAGGGGGAACGGTCATGGGCAGGTCTGAAGTCAAAAGGAGCCGAGGTCGAAGGGAGACGAAGGAGTCTGACCGGCGATCAGAACCCGTCGTCGATCACTTCGCCGCCTTTGCGGGTGCCGAGCGCGTTCCAGGTCGTCAGATCGATCGTCTCGCTGAAGAACTGGACGGAACCGTCCACCATACCCATCTGGGCGCCGCCGGAATGCTCGCTGGAAAAGCTCAATTCGTGCAGGTGTTCCGGGTCGGTGGAGGAGGCGCCGGGGACGACCTGATTAATGCCGACGCCGGTGGAGCCGAAGCACTCGGAGAGGTCGCGGAGCACGTCCACGTCATCGCCGCCGAAGTACCAATGGTCCTTGCGGACGTTCTCCGTGTCGGAGTCTTCGCGGCCGCTGAAGTCGAGGTCGGTGTCGGAGACGGCCTCGCCGATCATCACCGTGCTGACGGTCCCGTCCTTCACGTCGCGGAAGCCGATGCCGCTGTTGGTGAAGAAGATGCCGTTCCACAGTTGCTTGTTCGCCGCGGACGCCCCGTTTTGCAGGTTCAGGTCGTCGTCGATCGCGCCGGAGACCACGCCGATATAACTGGCCGGCACCCGCTCGGAGATCGCCCAGTTATCGCTGGAGCGGTCGAACTTATGTTCAGGCATCGAAGCGGACGGACAGCGGAAGGTCGGCAGCACGGTTTCGCACATTTGCACGCGATCCGAGGTGGAATCGCCGGCCGTGTTGCCCCAGTTATGTCCCTCGGACCACGGCGCCATGCGCTCGAACATATTCGCCTGATCCAACTGCGGCAGGATGCGGGCGCTCCACGCCGCCCCGTGGCTCTCCGCCCCGATCGGGAACCGCCGGTGGAGATCATGATAAACGTGCAGAGCCAGGCCGATTTGCTTCAAATTATTCTGGCACTGGCTGCGACGAGCCGCTTCGCGGGCCTGCTGCACAGCCGGCAGCAATAGGGAAACCAAAACCGCGATGATGGCGATGACCACCAGCAGTTCGATCAGCGTAAAACCGGACCGGGCGGACGCGGCGCGACGGACGTTCATGGGGAAGCCATTGAGAGGGGGGATAAGGCGGTCATAAAGACCGACGGGAGAAGAGACTGAAACTCGCCCGCGGCGGGGCGGTCTCGCGCGGCGTTATGCGGACAGATCCAGCAGGACGCCTTCGCCGGGAGCGGTGACGGACAACGGCGTCGTCGTCCGGTTTTGAAATTGCTCCGGCGCGATGTTCCGGAGCGGCGGGGCGCCTTCGTTCTGTTTCACGTCCGGGTCGGCGCCGGCCGACAGCGGACTCATAAAGCGTTCGACGGTCACCTTGTATTGACCCGCCGGCAGGCCGACGCCCGGCGCCGCCTCCGGGCCGACCGGCAGTGAAAACGTGCCGTCCGGTCCGGTGATCACGCTGGCGGACGCGCCCCCGACGGGGCCGTCCGCCTTCCAGAAACTCAATCGCACCCCGCCCCGCGGGTCGGTCCCTTCCACTAACTTACCCGTCAGCGGCACAGGGGCGGAATGACTCTCCCCGCTGCACCCGGCCCCGGTCGCCAACGCCAGACCGGCCAACAGGGAGGCGAGACGGACGGATCGAGTCAGGCGTCGCGGCATCGGGCGTCCTTCAAGAGAGTCAGGAGAACGGCGTGGGGCGAACCCTCGCTGCGGGGATGATGTTCTTCCCCGATGCGGTGTCCGGCGATGACGTTTTGCGGCAAACTCCCTGAGTGTTTTGGGGCGGCCTTGACGAAAGGTTCATGAAGAGAACGCACCCTGCTTCTCTTCCATGCATCGCCGCTTCGCCCGCGGCCCGCCGCGTTGCAGCCAAGGGTTTCTCTCGCATGTCCGCCCCGACCGATCTCCAGCGTGGCGATCGGTTGCAGCGTCGGGAGCGGGTGGCGGCGTTGGTGCACACCTCCAGCGAGTGGACGCGGCAGGTGCTGTTCGGCGTCGCGGAGTACGCCGCGGCGGGCGGTGGGTGGGATCTCTGGATCGAACCGCGCGGCTTCTACGAGAACCCCCGGCTCCCCGCGGACTGGCACGGCGACGGGCTGATCTGCCGCATGTCCAACCCGGAGGTCCGCGCCGCCGTCGAGCGAGCCGGCGTCCCCGCGGTGAACGTCAGTTGGGCCGGCGGGCACCGCCCGAACTGTCCGCAGGTGGCCTCCGACGAGGTCGCCTGCGGTCGGATGGCGGCGGAGTTCTATCTGAGCCGCGGGTTCACCCGGTTCGGCTTTGTCGGCCCCCCGCCCGGACAGGACTACACCGACGCCGTCGAACGCGGTTTTCGCGTGGGGCTGGGCCTGGACGACGGAACGGGCGGCGGGCGAACGCTCGCCGTGTTCCCGCATCCGCCGGCTTCGGACCGTTTGCACCTCGGAGCGGAGCGGGACCGCTTCCTGGATTGGCTGTCCGAACTGCCGAAGCCGGTCGCGCTGCTGGTGTGGACGACGAACATCGCCCATGAAATCGTCTGCCTCTGTCGGGACGCGGCCCTCCGCGGGGGCCGCGGGACGACCGCGGCGGCGGACCTGCGCGTGCCGGATCGCGTGGCGGTGCTGGCCGTCGAGTTCGATCCGCTGCTCTCGGCGCTCTCCCCGATTCCGCTGGCGTATATCGACCAATCGCCGCGGCAGGTCGGCCGCCGGGCGGCGGAACTGTTAGAGGCGATGATGCTCGGCGCCCCGCCGCCGGAGACGCCGATTCTCATTCCGCCCCGCCGCGTCGCCGAACGGCTGAGCGTCGATGCGATGCTGGAGGACGACCCGGAGGTGCGGCGGGCGATCGCGTGGATTCGCGCCCACGTCGGCCAGCCGATCGACGCCGCCGCGGCGGCCCGGGCCGTCGGGCTGAGCCGGGCGACGCTGGAGCGGCGTTTCAAGCAGGCGCTCGGTTCCAGTCCCGCCCGGGAGATTCGCCGCACGAAGCTGTCGCTCGCCCGGCACCTGCTGGGCGAAACCGCGTTGACGGTCGCGGAGATCGCCGACCGCACCGGCTTCCTCCACACGGAGACGTTCGCCCGGTTCTTCAAACGGGAGTCCGGCCAGACCCCCGGCGCCTTCCGCCGCCGCCCGGACTGACAAAACATGGCGTCCGATCAGCGGTAGCCCGAGGCGCGAGCCGAGGTTGTCACGCGTGGCAGGCTCACCCGTCCTCGGCTTGCGCCTCGGGCTGCCATGCGTGACGAACGCCGGGGCGCGGGACTCACGCGGAAAGCCGCGGCCGGCGGGAGAAACGGCAAAATCGAACGACTTTGACCGGGAAGCGCTATCCCCAGGTCGAACCAAGGTCACCATAGACGATGGCCGCCGCTCGCGGTCGCACCTCGAATCGGGGTGAGCGCCGACCGGCTTCGCCCTCCCGACCGCCGGTCTACGGTCGCCTCGAGGATTCCGCCTCGTCACCGGACCGCCTGCCGCCTGTGCCCGCTCGTCGTCGTACTTCCCCCCGCTCCCGCAAACAATCCGACGTTCCCGAATCCGATCCCGGCCTCCCGCTGGGGCGGGGCGCCGAACACGGCCGAGGGGTCGGCTTCCTCGCCGGCCGTCGCTCCGAAGGCGACCAAGACCTCGGCGGGCCGATCGTCTCTGACGGGGACGCTCACCTCGCCACCTTCGCCCCCACCGGCGCCGGCAAGGGCGTCTCCTGCGTGATCCCCGCGCTGCTGAGCCATCCCGGATCGGTCGTGGCGTTCGATCCGAAGGGGGAACTGTTCCGCGTCACCGCCCGTCGGCGGCGGGAGATGGGCCAGGACGTGGTCGTGTTGAACCCGTTCGGCGTGCTCTCCGAAGCCCGCGCAGACGGCTCGAAGCGGGGCGTCCGCAAGTCGACGGCGAGCAAAACGACCCGGGGTAAGAAGGCGGCGGGAACGAGCGATCTGGCGGACGCGGAGTTCGGCCGGCTCAATCCGCTGGACATGCTCACCCTGCCCGGCGCCGACGTCGAGACCGACGCCCGCGGGCTGGCGGCGTCGCTGGCGGCGGGCATGCGGGGCGTGAAAGACCCGTTCTGGGACGAGTCCGGCATCGGCGTGGTCAGCGGGTTGATCGCCCACGCGGCGACCCAGCCGAACCCGGCGGATCGCACGCTCTCCTGGGTGCACGAGCGGCTGCACTGCGACGACGTGGCCTACAACCTCGCCACGCTGCTGGACACCCAGGGCAAGTCGATGAACCGGTTCGCCTACCGGGAGATCGCCGCCTTCCTGCAGCACGCCGACGCCCAAACCCGTCCCGGGGTGCAGGCCACCGCGGCCAGCTATCTGAAGTGCCTCGCCGGCGGCCGCGTCCCGGAGTCCCTCGGCGGCCCCGCGTTCGACCTCCCCCCGGGGGACGACAAACCGAAGCGGGCTCCGAAGAGCGATTCCAAAGCGGCCGCGAAGACGAAGCCCGCCCCCGCCCCGGAGCCGCCCTATCCGCCGGGGTCGTCGAGCTTCGATCTGGCGGCGTTCGCGGACGGCCGGCCGACGACGATCTACCTCGTCATCCCCCCGCCGAAGCTGGACAGCCATCGCGGCCTGCTGCGGTTGTGGGTCGCGACGCTGTTGGAAGCGGTGATGAGCCGCGAGACAGGGCTGGCCGTGCCGACGCTGTTCCTGCTGGACGAGGCGGCGCAGCTCGGTCAGTTCCCGCCGCTCGAACGGGCGGTCACGCTCTGCCGCGGCTACGGCGCCCGCGTCTGGACCTTCTGGCAAGACCTCACGCAGCTCAAAGCGAGCTACCCGACCACGTGGCCGGGACTGCTGAACAACAGCGGCGTGAAGCAGGTGTTCGGCGTCCGCGGCGCCTTCGCGGCCCGCGGGTGGGCGGAGGTGCTGGACACCCCGATCGCCACGCTCCGCGACCTCGGGGCCGACGAGCAATTATTGGTGCTGCCCGACGGCGTCGAACGCCGGGCCGAACGCCTCGACTACCGCCGCGACCCGCAATTCGAGGGTCTATTCGACGAGAACCCCCGACACGCCCGCCAACCCGGCCCCCTGCGGCGGGTGCGGTAACCGGGCGGCCGTTGGCCGGGCGCCCGTTAACCAGGCAACGATCGGTCAGGCGGTCTGCTCGGCGTGTTTGCCCTCGGCGAACTCCTCGATCGCCTTGGCACAGAACGCGGGTAGGTCGTCCGGGTTGCGGCTGGTGACGAGGCCTTCGTCGCAAACGCATTCCTCGTCGACCCACTCGGCGCCGGCGTTCTTGAGGTCGGTCTTCAGGCTCGGCCAGGAGGTGACCTTCCGACCGCGGACCACGTCGGCTTCGATCAGCGTCCATGGTCCGTGGCAGATCGCGGCGACCGGTTTGTGCTGCTGGAAGAAGTCGCGAACGAACCCCACCGCCCCCTCGTCCGTCCGCAGCGTGTCCGGGTTCGCCACCCCGCCGGGCAGCACGAGACCGTGATAATCGCCGGCGGAGACCGCGTCGACGGTTTGGTCGACGGAGAACGTGTCGCCCTTTTCGTCGTGGTTCATCCCCTGGATCTCGCCGCTTTTGAGCGAGATCAATTCGACCTCCGCCCCGGCGTCTTTGATCGCCTGCCAAGGGTCGGTCAGCTCCACCTGCTCGAACCCGTCGGTCGCGAGAAAGGCGATGCGTTTGCCGGTGAGTCGATCAGCCACGTTGAAAACCTGCTTGAGTCAGTTGGGAGAATCAATCGTTCGACCGCGTCTTGAAACGCGGCGGCTACGGCTTCAAGACGACCTTGATGCAGCCCTCTTCGCGGGCCTCGAACGACTTGTACATCTCCGGCGCTTCGTCCAGCGACGCCCGCTGCGTGATGATGAACGACGGGTCGAAGCCGTCGTCCACGATCTTCTTCATCAGCGGCTCCAGATAACGCTGCATATGCGTCTGGCCGGCCTTCAACGTCAGGCCCTTGTTCATCAGGGCGTGCATCGGCACGCCGTCGACGGGGCTGGTGTACACGCCGGGGACGGACACCGTCCCGCCCTTGCGGCAACATTTGATCGCCTCGGCCAGCGAATACACGTGGTTCTTCGGAAGGTGGGCCGCCTCCCTCACGTCGTCCAGCGTCTCTTTCAGATCGTTGGCGGCGTGGGATTCGGCGCCGACGGCGTCGATGCAGCGATCGGGGCCGCGGCCGCCGGTCATCTCCATCAACGTCTCGTAAACGTCCTGTTTCTCAAAGTTAATCGTCTCCGCATTGCCGTGCTGGCGGGCGAGATCCATCCGGCCGGCGACGCGATCGATCGCGATCACCCGCTCCGCGCCCAGCATCCAGGCGCTTTGAATCGCGAACTGCGCGACCGGCCCGCAGCCCCACACGGCGACGGTGTCGCCGCCTTCGATGTCCGCGTTCTCCGCGGCCATATAGCCGGTCGGGAAGATATCGGACAGGAACACGACCTTGTCGTCCTCGATCCCGTCCGGCACTTTAATCGGCCCGACGTCGGCGTACGGCACGCGGAGATATTCCGCTTGCCCGCCGGGAAAGCCGCCCAGCATATGGGAGAATCCGAACAGCCCCGCGGGGGAGTGCCCCAGCGCCGTCGCGGCCTGCTCCGCATTGGGATTGGACTCGTCGCACAGCGAGAACAGCGTGCGTTCGCAGAAGAAACAGGAGCCGCAACTGATGGTGAACGGCACCACCACCCGATCGCCCTTCTTGAACTTGGTGATCGCCGAGCCGACCTCGACCACCTCGCCCATCGGTTCGTGGCCGATGATATCGCCGGACTGCATCGTCGGCATATAGCCGTTGTAGAGGTGCAGATCGCTGCCGCAGATGCCGGAGGTGGTGACCTTGATGATCACGTCCCGCGGATCCTGGATCTCGGGATCGGGGACGTTGTCCACCCGAACGTCGTGTCGGCCGTGCCAGCAAAGGGCTTTCATCGCTCTCGTCCTGAAAGGATATTTGGTTCCTGAACGCGGGCAGTCTAGACCCGGAGCGTTCACCCGCCCCCGGTCGATTCCCGGTTCCGGGCACGGGGGGATCGCGTCAAGACCCGCGATCCCCGCCCGCTTCAAATAGCGTCGAAAACGTCAGCCTCAGGCCAGTACTTCCTGCGCCACATGCCCGTGCACGTCGGTCAGGCGGAAGCGACGGCCCTGATAGCGGTAGGTCAGCCGTTCGTGGTCGATGCCCAGCAGGTGCAGCAGCGTGGCGTGCAGGTCGTGCACGTGGACGCCGTTCTCGGCGACGTTGTAGCCGAAGTCGTCGGTCGAACCGTGGCTCACGCCGCCCTTCACGCCGCCGCCGGCCATCCACATCGTGAAGCAGCGGGGGTGATGGTCGCGGCCGAAGCCGTTGGGCGTCAGCTTGCCTTGGGAATAGCAGGTGCGGCCGAACTCGCCGCCCCACACGACGAGCGTGTCCTCCAGCAAACCCCGTTGTTTGAGGTCCGTCAGCAGGCCGGCGGTCGGCTGATCGGTCTTGCGGCAGGAGTTGCGAATGGCGCCCGGCAGCCCGCCGTGATGGTCCCAGCCGGGTTGATAGAGCTGAATAAATCGCACGCCGCGCTCCGCGAGTCGCCGGGCCCGCAGGCAGTTCGCGGCGTAGGTCCCGGGGGTCGTCACCTCGTCGCCGTAGAGAGCCAGCGTGGCGGCGGTCTCCTGCGAAACGTCCGTCACCTCCGGGATGGAGGTCTGCATGCGGAAGGCCATTTCGTACTGGGCGATGTGCGTCTCCAGCGCCGGGTCCGCGGTGCGAGCGAGCCGCAGGCGGTTCAGATCCTGCAAGCCGTCCAGCGCCCCGCGGCGGGCGGCCCGATCGACGCCCGGCGGGCTGTTCAGATAGAGCACGGCGTCCTCGGAGGCCCGCAGCCGCACGCCGTCGAACTTGCCCGGCAGGAAGCCGCTGCCCCACAACCGCGAGACCAACGGCTGACCGCCGCGGTCCTTCGACACCAGCACCACGAACGCCGGCAGATCCTCATTCGCGCTGCCCAGCCCGTACCACAGCCAGGCGCCGGCGCTGGGGCGGCCGGGGAACTGGCTGCCGGTCTGCATCATCGTCACGCCGGGGCCGTGATTGATGGCCTCCGTGTGCACCGCCTTCAACACGCACAAATCGTCCGCCAGCTTCGCCGTGTGCGGGAGCAGTTCGCTGAACCACTGGCCGCTCTCGCCGTGACGGTGGAAGGCGAACGGCGACCCGACCATCGGCAGGCTGGCCTGATGGGCGCTCATCCCGGTCAGCCGCTGCCCGGCCCGCACGCTGTCCGGCAGTTCCTCCCCGTGCCGAGCGACCAACGCCGGCTTCGGATCGAACAGATCGATCTGCGACGGCGCCCCGGATTGAAACAGGAAAATGACCCGCTTCGCCTTCGGCGCGAAGTGCGGCCCGTTCTCGTCCGCGACCGCCTTCGCCGGGTTCAACAACGAACCCAACGCGATCCCGCCAAGGCCGTAGCCGAAGCGGTTCAGCACGTCGCGCCGAAGGCGAAGCGGGTCATTTTCCTGTTTCAATCCGGGGCGCCGTCGCAGATCGATCT
>NZ_WTPX01000349.1 GCF_013036045.1 Alienimonas chondri | reverse complement strand
CCGTACATGGGGCCGTTCATCCCCGGGCCGATCAGCCCGGGGATGAACGGCCCCATGTACGGCGGCGCGGGCGCCGCCGATCACGCGACCGTCCGGGCCGATCACTTCGCCGTTCGGGCCGAAGGTGCTGCCGGCGGGAATCGGGGTGCCGGCGCCGTTCAGGCCGCCGTTCGCCCCGGGGGCGTTCAGGCCGGGACCGGCGAGACCGGCGCCGTCCTGGTCCCCGAAGTTCGGGCCGTTCGGCCGGATCGGCTGTCCGTTCGGGCCGATCCCGTTAGAGCCGAGGGGCTGGCCGTTCGGACCGATCCCGTTGGAGCCGAGGGGCTGGCCGTTCGGACCGATGCCCTGGCCGTTCATGCCGAGGGGCTGGCCGTTGGGGCCGACGCCCTGGCCGTTCAGGCCGCGGGGACCGTTCGTCCCGAGGTTCCCGGGACGCACCGGCTGGCCGTCCGGGCCGACGAGGCGGCCGTCCGGGGTGAGGTAGCTGCCGGCCGGGACCGGCGTACCCGCCGCGACGCCCGAACCGAAGGCGGGATCGGGGGACGGGCCGAAGCCGTTCATCCCGGGACCGCCGTACCCGGGGCCGCCGTACCCGGGGTTCCCGTAACCGGGGCCGATCGGGCCGGCGACGTTCAGGCCGTTCGAGGCGATGCTCGGGGCGAATCCGCCGCCGTACATCCCGCCGCCGTACGGCGCCGCCATCGGGGCGGCGGGCAGGGCGGGGCCGAAGGTCGAGGCGTCGAAGCCGTATCCGCCGACCGGCACGGGCCCGGCG
>NZ_WTPX01000348.1 GCF_013036045.1 Alienimonas chondri | reverse complement strand
CCTCTCCCCAAAAGGGGGTGAGGGGGCTAGAATCGACCGATTGCCCTAAGAATCCCGCTGCATCGAGCGTCCGGGACGCTGTGTCGCTCGGAAACGCTCTGGCCAAGAGCGTGTGAGGGCTCGCACACCCTCACCCCCGGCCCCTCTCCCTGAGGGAGAGGGGGGAAGACTTCCCCGCAGGCCGATTTGTTTATTGCCAGTTCGAGACGTCCTGCCCCGCGGCACGGGCCACGGCGATCAAGACCGCCTCCGGGTCGCGGAGAACGTCGTCGTTCGAGACCCGCAGCACGGCGAACCCGGCGTCGCGAATCCAGGCTTCTCGGGCGTGATCGGAGTCGCCGCGGCCGTCGTGACTGGCGCCGTCCACTTCGACGACGAGTTTCGGACGCAGACAGCAGAAGTCCGCGTAGAACGGCCCGATCGGATGCTGCCTGCGAAACTTCAGCCCCTTCAATCGTCGATCGCGCAGCAAAGTCCACAGGCGCCGTTCCGGCCGCGGCGCGTCCCGCCGCAATCGACGGGCACGAGCGGTGCGAGACTCGGCTTCTTGTGCAGGCACGGCCATGGCGGACGACTCGAGACGCCGAACGAACACCGCCGACAGTCCCCATCGCGCGAGTTCGCATCAAGTCACGCCGGGTCGACTCCGCTGCGATCGGAGGCGTGCGAAGGCTCGCACACCCTCACCCCCGGCCCCTCTCCCTGAGGGAGAGGGGAGAAGAGCGGGCCACGCCGCACGAGACTCCCCTCGCCCCCCAGTTGGGGAACGCCGGGGGGAG
>NZ_WTPX01000347.1 GCF_013036045.1 Alienimonas chondri | reverse complement strand
ATTTATTAGAATTGCATGACCTGAGCGAGCTCTATATCGAGGGCCGCGCCTTCGCCGCGGACGCCGCCGCGGTGACCGCCGCCGCCCGCGAGAACCGCCCCGTCGTCGCCGTCCCCGCGGACGGACTGCTTTCGCCCGACGGCGATATGGGCGGAGCCGTCGGCGCCGAGGACGTGAACGACGCCGGGCCGATCGACGGTCTTCAAATCCGGCACGTCGCGAACGACGTGGACCCGAACTCCCGCACGCTGCCCTTCTACGTCGCTCTGCCCAACGAAGTGCTCTACGACGGGGGCGCCGCGGCGGACGGGCGGTTCGTCACCTGGCGCTATAAACCCGGCCAGCGGATGCGGGTGCGGGTGCCGGTCGGTCTCTATGAGGGCGTGATCGTGCTGCCGGCCCGGGCGGTGACGGAAAGCGGGGCGGAGCGATTCGTGTTTGTGGAGAACGGTTCCACCTTCGAGCAACGTCCCGTCCGCGTCCGCTACGCCGACGGCGAACGCGTCGTCGTCGCCGACGACGGCAGCGTCCTGCCGGGCGAATCGGTCGCCGTCACCGCCGCCTATCAACTGAGCATGGCCCTCAAAAACAAATCCGGCGGCGCCCCCGACCCCCACGCCGGGCACAATCACTGACGGCCGGGGCGGCTTGCTCTTCTCCCCTCTCCCTCAGGGAGAGGGGTCGGGGGTGAGGGTGAGCGAACCCTCACCCGCAGTCGTTTATTGGGTGTCGTTCGCATGCATCGGGAGTGTGACCGGAGCATGAAAGGCGATCGGACCGGGAAAGCCCCCTCACCCCCGG
>NZ_WTPX01000346.1 GCF_013036045.1 Alienimonas chondri | reverse complement strand
CCCGGGAACCCCGGCGGCCCCGGCAACTCTGGCGGCCTCGGGAACCGTGGCGGTCGTGGGAACATGGACGCCCCGGGGAACCGCGGCGGCGCCGGCAACGCCGACGCTCCGGGGAATTCCGGCGGTCGGGGGAACGCGGACGCTCCGGGGAACTCCGGCGGTCGGGGGAACGCTCGTGGCAACGGCGGCCGTCCCGGGAACGCGGGCGGGCGAGGCGGCATGACCGCTCCCCAAACCCCCGGCGCCCCCAGCACGCCCGGCGACGCCAGCGGTTCGGGAAGCCCCGCGGCTCCTCAAACGCCCTCTGCGCCGGAGACGCCCGCCGCGCCGGAAACGCCCGCGGCGCCGTCGACCCCCTCCGCTCCGGAGACGCCGTCGGCGCCTTCGCAGCCTGGTGCGGGAGAAACGCCGGCCGCTCCGTCGACGCCGGCTGCTCCGTCGACGCCCTCTGCGCCGGAGACGCCCGCTGCTCCCGAAACGCCCGCCGCTCCGGCGGCCGGCGGTGGTGAGGACGAGGAGGAGTAGCGTCTGAGGCAGCGAGCTTCGACCTGCTCCCAGGTCGAACGCGGGGCGGCGGAGCATCGGCTCCGCCGCCCCGTTTTTATTCATCCCCCCCAGTCATGGACCCCCAAACGCAGCGCCGCCGTCTCGATCGCGGGTCACCCGGCGATCGGGACGGCGGCGGTCTTGATGGCGGGGCGCCCACGGCGAACCGACGACGGCCCGCGGGCCGGTCCGTCGGCGCCGAGCCTCGTCAGCGCTGGGGCGAGACGGACGGACCGGGGGTCGGCTCCGGCTTGG
>NZ_WTPX01000345.1 GCF_013036045.1 Alienimonas chondri | reverse complement strand
AAGCCGCACGCTGCTGGTCGCCGCCGGCCGCCGCGCCTGGCTGTACGACTACGACCCCACCGCGGACCCCACCGCGGACCCCGCCGCCGCTGCGGGCGCCGATTCGGACGAGGGCGGCGACGACGCCGCGCTGTCCGTCCCGCGGGCGTTGGGCGGGGAATTCGCCGCGCACGCCGCATCGATCGCCGCGGCGACGTTCGTGCCCGTCGGGCCGGACGGAACCCGGTACGTCCTCACCGCGGACACAACCGGCGCCGTACGGCTGTGGGACGCTGCGAACCCGGGTCGGGCGTTGGCGGAGGCGTTCGCCGAGGCCGGCGGAGCGGGCGTCGCGGTGCACGATCTCGCCGTTCCCGCGGCCGGGGCGCTGCCGCGGCTCTCGCCGGAAGGCGCCGTCCTCGAAGACCCCGGCCCCAGCGACTTCCGACTGGCCGTCGCCGCGGCGACGGACGCCGGCCCGTTCGTGTTCGTCCTCGCTCCGCCGACTGAGGATGGCGGTGAATGGAGCACTACCTCGGTGGCGCTGCGCGGTCGGGGCGGGGCGACGCGGGGCGTGGCGTTCGCCCCGGATCGGCCGGATCGATTGATCACCGCGGGGGCCGACGGCGCCGCGCGGATCTGGGACTGGAACGGCTCCGCGGTCGGTTGGGATCCGATCCCCGGCCCGGAGATCGCGGACGCCGGCTGGGAGGTCTCCGAGAGCCTGCTGGCGCTCGATCGCCGCTCCGCCCGCCAAGGCGGCGGCGGCCACGAGGGCGGGCGACGGCGACGCGATGCTGACCGGCGGCGACGCGACTTGGCGGGGTGGGAGAAGCGGTCC
>NZ_WTPX01000344.1 GCF_013036045.1 Alienimonas chondri | reverse complement strand
GCGGGTTGGTGAGGGGTGGGCGATTGAGGAACAGGGCGAGCTGACGGCGTTGGGCGAGGGCGGCGGCTTCACGCTGGGCGACGAGGGGGCCGTGCGGGGGACGGTGACGGTTCCCAACGCCCTGTCGGCGTCCGCGGTGGCGACGATCTCCAGCGTGCATCGGCCGGCGCCGGGGTGGGGGCCGGTGCGGTTGGAGCACGTCGTGATCGCCGCGGGGCCGGTGTTGGTCGGCTCGGGGACGGATTGCCACGTCCGCGTGCGGGGGGCGACCGGCACGCTGCTGTTCAAACCGGGACCGGACGGCTGGGCGGTGCGAGGCACCGAACCGGAAAATGGTGCCGACGCCAGTGCGCCCGCGGGTCGTTCGGCGACGTTAGGATGGAAGGATGCGTCGGCGGGCGATTCGCTGGCCGGCGGGGGCGTCTCGCTGCGGTTGGAAGCCCTGCCTGCCGGGTAGATCGCCTGCCGGGTGAGCCGTCCGCTTGGCGAATCGCTCGTCGGAGCGTTCCTTCCCCCGCAAACTCGACCCCGCGCAGGCGACGCCGATGATCTGGTTCCCCCTCGTTCTGCTGGTCTTGGCGGGCATCGTGCTGCTGGTCGGCGCCTGGGGGTGGGTGTTGGGCGACGTGCTGCGGCACGAACCGAACGACGGCTGGGAGAAGCTGATGTGGGTCTACATCGTGCTGCTGACCTGGCCGTGGGGCGGGGCGCTGTACGTCTTCATCCGCCGCCCCGAACGCCTGCGGGAGTACGGCGAGTGACGTGAATGCCGCTTCTCCCCTCTCCCCCCGTTGAGGAATACTGGGGGGAGAGGGGCCGGGGG
>NZ_WTPX01000343.1 GCF_013036045.1 Alienimonas chondri | reverse complement strand
CTCACCCCCAGCCCCTCTCCCCCAAAGGGGGCGAGGGGAGTTATTCTCCGCCCGCGTCGCTGGGTTCGGCGTCCTCGTCCGCCGGGGGGCTCCAGACCTCGGGGTTCACGCTGCCGTCCTCGCCGGGGCGGAGGATCAGTACCTGGCCGGAGTTCAGCTCCAGCGGCTCGGCGGTCTCCTCGGGCGGGGCGTCGCTGGAAGTCGCGTCGTCCGCCGCCGGCGGCGCCGCTCCCATGCGGACCTGCACAGCCCCGACGGTGCAGCTTTTATGCGTTTGAATATAACGCGGCGGCAGCGTGTATTCGCGCGACCCGACCCGATAGGTCTGCGACGCCTCGGTTCGATTCTCGACTTCAAAGGAGACCGCAGCGCTCGACGGCAGGCCGAACAACTGCACGGAGAAATAGCGGCCGCTCTCCGGGTCGTAGACCACGCCGACGCCGGTCTCGGTCACGTCGTCGGCCAGCAGGTTCTTGCGATGGCCGGGCGATTCGATCCAGCCCTCGACGGAGACCTCGGCCAGTTTCTCCGCGGCGAACCCGAACGTATCGAAGTGATAGGCGAGGTTTTCCCGCACGGAGCAATAGTCATAGCCGGCCGCTTTGACCCGCTGGGCCGGCGTCGTGCCGCCGGCCTGATGGCCGAACAGCCCTTCCTGAGCCAGATAACGCCCGAACTTCTCCGCGGCTTTGGCCAGCGTTTCGTTGCGGGTCACCGGTTCTAAATCGTGCTTCTGACGGAAGGCGTTGGTGCGATCCGTAATAATCTTCGCCGCTTCGTCGACGTCGGCGCGGTCGGCGGTGGGGCGTTCGCCGCCGGTGGGCGGCAGCTTTAAGGTGCCGCGCTCGTCCGCCGGCTCGGGCGAGGCCGGGG
>NZ_WTPX01000342.1 GCF_013036045.1 Alienimonas chondri | reverse complement strand
GGCCCGGTCCGCGGCGCCCTGTCGCTCCGCGGTCGTTCGCACCGCGGTCAGCAGCCGGTCGGCGGCGGCGAGATCGGCCGGCAGCGGACCCAGCTCCGGCGTGCCCCCCTCCAGCAGCACGCGGGCGGTGCGCAGTTGCAGCTCGGCCCGCGTCGCGGCGAGCAACGGGGCTCTTTCATTGGGTCGGGCTTCATTGGGGCGGGCATCAAGCGAATCCAGCGCCAGCGGGGTGAGTTCCGCGATCGCCGCCGCCCGTCGTTCGCCCTGTTGCAGCCGACGAGCGAGGGCGAGCGTCGCCTCCCCCGCGGCCGTTGCCCGGCGCTCCTCCTCGCCCAGCCATCGCAGGATGCCCTCATAGCTGCGGGCCAGCCCCGCCGCCGCCGCCGGTCCGCGGGCCGGGTCGTTCAACAGCGCCCGATACAGCGGGAGCGCCTGCGAGCGTTGTTCGCGGACCTCCTCGTGCCGGGCCAACCGCCATGTCGCCGCCGCGGCGGAGGGGAACGCGGCGAACCGCGTGCGGTGTTCCGTCAGAACCTCCGTCAGCGCCCGGTGCGATTCCGGCGAGGGCCGCCCGTCGAACCGATCCGCGAACAACGACGCCAACAACAGATGGGCCGACGCCGTCTCCTCCGACGCCGCCGCGTCCTTCAAGACTTGCGTGAGCAGCTCGACCGCCGCGTCGCGGTCCGCGGTCGTCTGCGTGTTCCGCAAAGCGAGCGCCGCCCGTTCGGCCAAGGCTAGCGCGACGGCGGGCGGGGCGTTTGTCTCGAGAGCCAGCTTCGCCGCGGCGAGCCGGGCGGCGGGAGCGTGGGGGGAACCGGCGGCGGCGAGGGCGTCCGCCTCTTCGACCGCCACGGCGACCTCCTGCGGCAGCCCCGCGGAGCGAC
>NZ_WTPX01000341.1 GCF_013036045.1 Alienimonas chondri | reverse complement strand
GCCCAGTATCGGGCCGTGCGGGGCGTGCTGGCCCAGGCGGACCGCCCGCTGGCGCCGGGGGACGTCGCCGCGTTCTTCAAAGGCGCCGGCCCGGCGAAGGTCGCCCCGGTGCTGGAGGTGCTCGCCGACCTCGGCCACGCCGGCCGCACCGACGACGGCCGCTTCACCGGCTGATCGATTCCCCCAATCAACGCTTGCGGTTTCGCGGGTCCCGAGATCCTTCGGGCGTCGCTCTCCATGCTGACGCCGCGGCGTGACGTGCACAGGGCTGCGGACACGGCGACGACGCGGCGAAAGCATGCCGCCCCGGTCGGGCGATCAGCGGTCGACGTCCGCCTCCTCGGCGTCGTTCTTGGCAGGGAATCCGAAGTCTAAGGCCGCCGGCTTGGCGGGTTTCTTGCCGGCGCGGGCGGCGGCGGCGATGGACTCCGGGTCGAGTTCCTCGCCGGGGGCGGCGCGGAGGTCGGTCAGCAGGGCGACGATCTGGCGGTGCACGGCGTCGGTCTGGCGGACGACCAGCACCGCCCGGCCGGTGCCGGCGGGGCCGGTTTCCAGGTACTCCATCGCGCCGCCCTCGCCCTCGATCTCCTCCCAGCCGCCGCCCTCGCCGACGCCGCCGGTGGTGGCGTGAATGAGGTCGATGAGGGATTGGAAGGCGTACCCGTAGACGGCGTCCTGCGGGTCGCCGGGCAGCAGTTCGAGGCGTTTCTCGAAGAACTTGAGCCGGGCGTCCCACTCCGCGGCGGCGCGGTCCGCGGCGGTGACGGCGTTCCCCGGCGCTCCGCCGAACTCTTTCCCGGGCCCGCCGAACTGGGCGGCGGCGATCATCGCCGGGGCGAGCGCCGGGCCGATCTCCCCGGGGCGGAGCGCCGGCAGGCTGAATCCGCCGCCGCCGAACCCGCCGCCGCCGCGGTAGTTCCCGCCTCCCAGTCCTCCGC
>NZ_WTPX01000340.1 GCF_013036045.1 Alienimonas chondri | reverse complement strand
GGGACGGGGGAACCGGCAGGGTCGCGCTCGTCGTCGTCCGAGAGCTTGTCGGTGCGGCCGTAGGCGGGGCCGTCGATCGCGTCCCAGAAGGCCAGCACGTTCAATAACCCGGCGATCATGGTGAAGACCACGGCCAGATCCATCGTCGTGCCTTTCCGGGCGTGCAGCCGGTTGGCGGCGCGGCGGTCGCGGGGGGCGAGATACCAGTTCGCCACCGGACGCGGGACCGTGCCGACGACCCGCGGGCGGATCAATTCATCCGCCGCCACGCCGGCGGGCAGGGCGATCTTCGACAGGTCCGCGGGGTCGATCAACAGCTTGAGCAATCGCCCTTTCTCCCCGTTGATCGGCCGGTCGAACGCCCGCACGGTGGTGGGCGTGAGGACGACCGAGCGGGCGGCGTCGGCGGGGAACTGAACGGTCGGATCGCCCTCGAACCCGGTGCGGACCCGGGGATCGTTCGGGGCGGAGGCGTCCACTTCGAGGGCGCCCTCCACCCGCGAGCCGTCGCCGCGGGGTTCGACTCGGATCGTGCCGGTCAGGTTCGCCAGCACGACGGACCGGCCCTCGTAATCCGCGACCAGGGAGCCGGTGAACGCGTCGTTCAGCGGTTCGGTCAGGCGGCGGCGGGGAACGTTTTCCTCGTTGTAGAACCGTTGGCTCTGGATCAGCGCCGGCCAGGCGACCACCCCCGTAAACACCTGAGCGGTGTAGTGTTGCAGCAGTTGCCGGCGGGGCGGGTCGAAGGGCACGCGGAAGGGGTTGTCCCCGGGACCGTCGAACTCTTCGGTGCCCAACGGCACGCCGGGGGCGGCGCTCTCCAACGCGACCGTCTGCCACCCGCCGAGCGCCTGTCCGCACAGGAACAGACCGAGGATGCAGACGCAGTAAATCGCCCCTTTGACGTTGCGTCCCTGATAGAAGTGGCCCGCCCCGGGGAT
>NZ_WTPX01000034.1:399-38777 GCF_013036045.1 Alienimonas chondri | reverse complement strand
GGGGGCGAGGGCCAGCAGCAGAAGAGCGGGCGTCATGGGGGTGTTTCGGCGGGAGGTTCGAGTCATCCTACCGCCCCGCTCGCTACGACTCATCGTCTCTCCCGCCCCCGGTACGCCCCCATGTCCGATCCGAAGCTCATCGCCCTCACCGGCTGCACACGCGGGATCGGTCGGGCGCTGGCGGAGCGATTCGCCGCGGAGGGCCACGTCATTTGCGGATGCGGTCGGAGCGAGGAACGGCTGAACGAGTTGCGGGCGGTTCTTCGGCCGCCGCACCGTTTTGCGCGGGTCGACGTGACCCGGGAGGACCAGGTCGATCGCTGGTCGGATGCCGTCTTCCAAGAGGCCGGCGTGCCGGACCTCCTCATTCATAACGCCGGCCTCATCAACGACGTCGCTCCGTTGTGGAAGGTGTCGGCGGCGCGGTGCAACGCGGTGTTGGCGGTGAGCGTGGGCGCCGGCGCCTCGCTCGCCCGGCATTTCTTGCCGCGGATGATCGACGCGAGCCGAACCGATTCGAGGAACCGGACCGTCGTCATGTTTTCCTCCGGCTGGGGCCGCTCCGCGAGCGCCGGCGTGGCCCCCTACAACGCAGCGAAATTCGGGGTCGAGGGGATGACCAAAGCGCTGGCCCAAGATCTGGAAGGCGTCGCCCCCGGCCGATTCTGCGCGGTTCCGTTTTCGCCCGGCGTGGTGGAGACGGATATGACCCGCGGCAACTGGGGCGAGGAGGCGGAATCGTTCGCCGACCCCGCCGACTTCGCCGAGCGGGCCGTGCCTTTCCTGTTGGGCCTGACGCCGGAGCAGACTGGCGAAAGCGTCACCGTCCCGGACGCCGCCTGAACGATCGGCGGCTAATCGCCTGCGGCCAACTCGCCCAGCAGCGCTCGCAGTTTGGGGTCGGAGGCCTGCTTGATCGTGCGAAAGCGGACCTTGACCGCCTCCCCGCCGCGGTGCCGGGCGAGTTCGCGCTCCGCTCCCAGCGTCGCGACGCGCCCCAGAGCCAGCGAGCCGGGTTCGACCGGGATCGTGAGGTCCAGCCCCGCGGGACGCTTGGTGTGGAGTTCGGCGAACGCGGCGTCGTCGCCGTTCCGCGTGAAGGGGACGATCGTCTTCGCCGTCCAGTTCGCGGCGGCGTCCGGCACCGCGGCGGCGATGGTGTCGGCCAGCGCGTTCAGCACCTCAGGCTTCCACTTCGGCCCGCGACCGGTGAAGCCCTGAGGCGACGTGTGCCAGTCCCGACCCAACCGCTCCCACGGAGCGCGGTCGTCATCGGCGTCGTCGTTCGGAGACGCCGCGTCCAGATAGCTCGCCCGGGCCTCTTCGAGGAATGCGGCGAACTCCGGCGTGTTCACCTCCTTGAACCAATGCGGCTTGAAGGTGACCTCCTGCCAGTCGGCCTTCAGGTCGCGCACCCGCACCCGCGGATCCGATCCGTAGACGGGGAGATCGAGTTCGTCCGCGGGCTTCCAGGGGAACCGCTTGCGGAGCGCCGCCTGATCGAAGCGCCCCTTCGCCACCCGGAAAGTGAGGGCGCAGAACCATTCCTGAGCGGTCTTGGCGTGCAGGAACCAGCCGGTCGGACGATCGTCGCCGGTCACTTCGACGACCGACCGTTCCCCCCAGTTCGGCTCCGCAAATCCGCCGAGATCGACGAGCGTCGAGACGACGTTCGACAGCAGCGCCCCCTCCCATTGGGCCGGTTTGCCGTTGTGGGCGAGGCGGTCGCGGGTGTGCCAACGCACGCCGTCGGTCTGCCAGGGCGCCTTCTCCTGCTTGCCGAATCGGGAAAGGGTCGTATCCCCCTCGCGTTCGGCGGCTTCCTCCTCGATGCGGAACGCGGCCCGGTCCGCTTTGCTGCTGGCCTCGAGGACGGGCTGGAGCAGTCGGGCGGTGTGACTGACCTCGGCGGCGTCGCGGACCACGTCCTCCGGGGTTCCGTCCGCCACGATACGCCCGCCGCCGCTACCGGCTTCGGGGCCGAGGTCGATGAGCCAGTCCGCGGTTTTAATCACGTCCAAGTTGTGCTCGATCACGCAGACGGTATTGCCGCGCTCGACCAGTCCGTTCAAGACTTCGAGTAGCTTGGCGATGTCCGCCAGATGCAGCCCGGTGGTCGGCTCGTCCAGCAGATACAGCGTCTGTCCGGCATCCGGGCGGGCGAGTTCCGCGGCGAGCTTCACCCGTTGCGCCTCGCCGCCGGACAGCGTGGGGGCGCTCTGGCCGAGGCTCAGATAGTCCAGGCCGATCGCCTTCAACACGCCCAGCACGGCGCGAATTTTGGGGACGTTGGCGAACAAGTCGTATGCCTCCCCGATCGACATCTCCAGCACGTCGGCGATGGATTTGTCTTTATAGGTGACGACCAATGTCTCCGCGGTATAGCGCTTGCCGTCGCAGGCGTCGCAGTCGACCCACACGTCCGGCAGGAAGTGCATTTCGATCTTCCTTTGGCCCAATCCCTCGCACGTTTCGCAGCGTCCGCCGGGGCGGTTGAAGGAGAATCGGGCCGGCTTATAACCGCGCGCCTTTGCCGCCGGCAGCCGGCAATAAAGTTCTCGGATCAGGTCGAAGACGCCGGTGTACGTCGCCGGATTCGACGCCGGGGTCGCCCCGAGCGGCGCCTGATCGACCGCGATAATCTTGGAGAGATGCTCGGTTCCCGTCAGCGAGCGGAACGGGCCGGGCGTCTTGCCGCTTTGACCCAACGCCCGGGCGATCGCCGGAGCGAGCGTACCCTCGATGAGAGAACTTTTGCCGGACCCGCTCACCCCGGTCACGCAAACGAGCGTGCCTAACGGCAACGTGAGGTCGACGTTCCGCAGGTTGTGGTGCCGCACGCCTTTCAATTCGACCGCTTTGCCGCCGCCGTCGCGGCGTTCGGTCGGAACTTTGATCTCGTCCGACCCGGAAAGATAACGCCCGGTTACGGAGGCCTTCCTCCTGGCCACCTGCTTCGGCGTGCCCTCGGCGGTGATCGTTCCGCCCAACCGTCCGCTGCCGGGACCGAAATCGATCAGCCGATCGGCCGCTTCGATCACCTCGCGGTCGTGCTCGACCAGCACGACGGTGTTGCCGAGGTCGCGGAGCTTCTTCAACGCCGTCAGCAACCGCCCGTTGTCCCGCGGGTGTAGGCCGATCGTCGGTTCGTCCAAGACGTAGAGCACCCCCGTGAGGCTGCGACCGACCTGCCCGGCGAGGCGAATCCGTTGCGACTCACCGCCGGAGAGGGTCGGCATCGACCGATCCAGCGTGAGATAGGTCAGGCCGACTTCGACGAGGAAGCCGAGGCGATGGGTCGCCTCCTTCAACAAATCGCCGGCGACCTTCTGCTCGCTGCCTTCCAACGTGATCGACTGTAGAAAGGCGAGGGCGTCCACCAACGGCAACCGGCACAGGGCCGGCAAGGTTTGGCCGCGGAAACGCACGGCGGCGGCGTCGTCGCGGACGCGGTCGGCGTCGCATTGGCTGCATGGTTTATCGCCGACGAGATCGCGGAGCCGCTGCCGGTATTGATAGCTGACCCGGCTGGCCTCGGTCAGGCTGGGGTAGAGCCCTTTATATTGGAAGCGGAACGACGGCGACCCCTTCGGCGACGCCTTCACCCACTTCTCGCCGCCGTACAACACGGCCCGCCGGGCCGGGGCGGGAAGGGCGTCGAACGGCACGTCGAGATCGATCCCGTACGCGTCCGACAGACCGTCGAGGATGGCCGCGAACTGCGGGTTCGCGGCCGGATCGGGCCAGGCGGTCACCGCGCCGTCGCGGAGCGTGCGCGTCGGATCCGCGATGAGCACGGACTGGTCGGTGCCGCGTTCGTTCCCGAGTCCCTCGCAGGCGTCGCACCAGCCGAGGGGGGAGTTGAAGCTGAAATTCTGCGGCGAAAGCGGCTCGAAGCTGCGATCGCAGGTCTCGCAGGCGGCGTGCAAGCTGAATCGCTTCGTCGCCCACTCCGGCTCCGGCTTGGATTTCTCCGCCACGGCGACGCGTATCACCCCGCGGCCGAGGTCGAGGGCCTGTTCGATGCTGTCCGTCAGCCGGCCGATCTGCCCCGGGTCGAGCGTGACCCGATCGACGACCACCTCTAATTGATGCTCTTCACGGCGATCCAGCTTCGGTGGCGTGTCCAGGGGATGCGTCGTCCCGTCGACCCGCACGCGGCTGTAGCCACGGGTTTTGAGACGCTCGAACAATTCTTCGTACGTCTCGCCCTTATAAATCTCCTGCGGGGCGAGCAGCAGAGCCTTGGCGGGGGAGCCGTTGCCGTACGTCTCGTTGAGGGCAAGCACGCGTCCGACGACTTCGTCCGTCGTGCTGGTGCCGACCGGCGTGCCGCAGGAGGGGCAATGCGGCGTGCCGAGGCGGGCGAAGAGAATGCGGAGGTAGTCGTAGACCTCCGTGACCGTGCCGACGGTGCTCCGGGGCGTGCTGCCGACGGTCTTCTGCTCGATCGCCACGGCGGGGGAGAGCCCGGCGACGGAATCGACCCGCGGCTTGGGCATCTGCCCGAGGAACTGCCGGGCGTAGCTGCTCAGCGATTCCACATACCGCCGCTGGCCCTCGGCATAGAGGGTGTCCATCGCCAGCGAGCTTTTGCCGGAGCCGCTGGGACCGGCGAAGACGGTCATTTTATCGCGAGGCAACGTCAAATCGACGTTCTGCAAATTGTGCTGCGACGCCCCCCGCACGGTGATCGGCGGCGTCTTTCGCGGGGGGGCGGCCTTCTTCACGGGGGCGGTGCGCTCGGCGTGCGCAAACGACGGCAGCACCTCTCGGAGCGCCCGGCCGGTGAAGCTCTCCTCGCAGGCGGCGACGTCCTCCGGCGTCCCCGCGACGACCACTCGCCCGCCGCTGGCCCCGCCGTCGGGACCCATATCGATCACCCAGTCGGCCGTCTTGATGACGTCCAGACTATGTTCGACGACCAGAACGGTGTTTCCCGCATCGACAAAACCGTGGAGCACGTCGAGCAATTTATGCACGTCCGCGAAGTGCAGCCCGGTCGTCGGTTCGTCCAGCAGATAAAAGGTGCTGCCGGTGCTCCGCTTGCCGAGTTCTCTCGCTAATTTAATCCGCTGCGCCTCGCCGCCGGAGAGCGTCGGCGACGGCTGGCCGAGTTTGAGATAATCGAGTCCCACGTCCGCCAACGTTTTGAGCAGGCGTTTGATCTTGGGGACGTTTTCAAAGTGTTCCAGCGCCTCGGCGACGTCCATGTTCAGAACATCGGCGACCGAGGCGCCTTTGAACTTCACCTCCAGCGTTTCGCGGCTGAAACGGCGTTCCTCGCAGACAGGACAGGGAATCCAGATGTCCGCGAGGAAATCCATTTCCAACTTTGTCGCCCCGTGCCCCTCGCAATGTTCGCAGCGACCGCCGGGGACGTTGAAGCTGAATCGGCCCGGTTTGAAGCCCCGCAAGCTGCTCTGCGGCAGCTTCGTATAGAGGTCGCGGATGAGGTCGAAGACTTTGACGTAAGTCGCCGGGTTCGATCGCGGCGTGCGGCCGATCGGCGACTGATCGATATCGATCGCTTTATCGAAGTGGTCCAGGCCGAGGACTTCGCCGTGCGCCCCCGGCTCGCCGTTGCCGCCATTGACGTCGCGATTTAAGACCTGCCAGAGGATGTCGTTGGTCAGCGACGACTTCCCTGAACCGCTCACCCCGGTCACGCAGACCAGCGCCCCCAGCGGGATCTCCGCGGTGACGTTCTTGAGGTTGTTGTGCGTGGCGCCGCTGATCGTAAGCCATTGGCTACTGGGCGACTCCGGACGCTTTCTCTTCTGCCCCGTATCAATCATCCGCCGTTGGGCGGGAACCTCGATCTCCTTCTTCCCGCTGAGGTACTGCCCGGTGAGGCTCCGCGGAGCCTTCATGACGTCAGCGACGCTGCCGCTCGCCACCAGTTCACCGCCCCGGATGCCGGGGCCGGGGCCAAAGTCGACCACATGGTCGGCGGCCCGCATTGTCTCTTCGTCGTGCTCCACGACGAGGACGGTGTTTCCGCGGTCGCGCAGGTCGCGGAGGCTGTCCAGCAGCAGCGTGTTGTCGCGCGGGTGCAGACCGATGCTCGGTTCATCCAGGATATAGAGCACCCCCACCAACCCGCAGCCGATCTGGCCGGCGAGCCGGATCCGTTGGGCCTCCCCACCGGAGAGCGTCGGGGCGCTGCGGTCCAGCGACAGATAGTGCAGGCCGCACTTCAATAGAAAACCGAGGCGGCCGCTGACCTCTTTGATCGCTTCGACGGCGATTACGCGGTCGGTCTCGGTGAGAACGAGATCGGTGAAGAACTCCGCCGCGGCGCTGATCGGGAGGGCGCAGATCTCCGGCAAGCTCAGCTCGTCTCGACCATAGTCTTTGACGAATGGCTTCGAGGCCGTTCTGAGCCGGACGTGGTTCGCCTGTTTGTTCAACCGCGTCCCGCCGCAGGCGGAGCAGGGGCGCGTCAGCATGAATTTCTCAAGCTGACGGCGCCGCATCGGGTTCTTGGCCTCCCGATACGATTCGAGCAGTTCGTTCAAGAACCCGCCCCACTCGCCGCCGTGCTTCCAGCCGCCGCGGCCGCGCCAGTGGAACGTGACGTGCCGATCGCCCAGCCCGTCCAACCATGCCCGCTGCGCCGGTTCGGGCAGCTTCATCCACGGCGTTTTAAGGAAGGTTTTCTTCGGCAGATCGAAGTCTTCTTCGATCGCCGCGGCGGCGCCTTCATAAATATGCTTCTTCCACTTGCCCAAGTCCTTGAATGGTTTGAGCAGATTCAACGCCCCGTTGCGAACGGCCTTGCGCTCGTCCGCGACCATCAACTCCTCGTCGAACTCATGCCGAACGCCGAGACCGTGGCAGGACTGACACATCCCCGCCGGACTGTTGAAGGAGAACAGTTGAGGCGAAGGCGGCTCGTAGCTCATGCCGCTCTCTGGGCATGAATAGTCGGCGGAATAGAGCTTCTCCGCGGCATCCTCCGGGGCCACCAATAAGGTGCCGCCGGACAGCTTCAGGGCCTGTTCGACCGCCTCCGCAAGCCGCGTGCGAGATTGCTTGCCGGCGACGAGGCGGTCGACGACGACCTCGATCGTGTGCTTGAAGTGCCGCTTCAACGCCGGCGGATCGGAGAGGTCGTGAACCTCGCCGTCCACCCGCGCCCGCAGGTGCCCGCGGCGGGCGAGATCCTCGAACAGATCGCGATATTCGCCCTTCTGATTCTGGATCAGCGGGGCGAGGATCGAGTATTTCGTCCCCGCTTCTAATTGCTCGATCGCGGCGACGATCTGGTCGGTGGATTGCGCCCGAATCGGCAGGCCGGAGACGTAGCAATACCCCTGTCCGACGCGGGCGTAGAGGACGCGGAGGTAGTCGTAGACCTCCGTGATCGTGCCGACGGTGCTGCGGGGGTTCCGCCCGGCGGTCTTCTGTTGAATGCTGATCGACGGGGCGAGGCCGCCGATATAGTCGACCTCCGGCTTCGGCATCTGCCCGAGGAATTGCCGGGCGTAGCTGCTGAGCGACTCGACGTAGCGCCGCTGGCCCTCGGCATAGAGGGTGTCGAAGGCGAGAGAACTCTTGCCGCTGCCGGAGACGCCGGTGAAGACGACCAATTGGTTCTTCGGGAGCGTCAGCGAGACGTCCCGAAGATTGTGTTCGCGGGCCCCGCGAACGGTGATCTCCGTCGCGCTGGCGGCTCCCTTTTTGCGCCCTTTCTTCTTACTGGACGGCTTGGCGGCCGGGGCAGACTTCTTCGCGGGCATCGACGGCGTTCGGCGGGGGCCAGGGCTGGCCGCAGTCGCACGATCGGCGCCCTCATCGCCAAGCGGCGGCGGACCTCCGTGCAAGCCGCGGTCGATCTCGACGGCCCGGTCGCCCTCGCGGGCCGTACCGGGGAACGCCTGTATCGGTCCGGCATTCTGGCCGGGCCGATCGAACCGTCAACCCGCACGGCCGACATCGCCGTCGTCAGGCAAGCCGAGACTTACCGGGTCGGCAGCGGCAGGGCGTCGATCGGCTTGGGAACGCTGACCCGGGAGCCGGTGGGGGTGAGCCGCCCGGTCTCCATGTTCACGGAGCACGTGACGACGTCGTCCGTGTTTTGCCCGCAGGCGATCAGGAATCGGCCGTCCGGCGTGAGGTTCATACCGCGGGGGATCTCCACCGTGGCCGGGGCGATCTCGACGGGCGTCAGCGAGCCGTCGTCCGCGATGCCGTAGACGGCGATGCTGTTATGGCCGCGGTTCGTCACGTAGACCCACTTGCCGCTGGGGTGCACGCGGACCTCCGCGGTCGTGCCGCCGCCGGTCCAGTCCTCCGGGAGCGTGGGCTTGGTCTCGATCGAGGTCAGCGTGCCGGCGTCGCCGTCCCATTTCAGGGCGAGGATCTCGTTGCCCATCTCCAGACAGCAGTAGGCGAACCGTCCATCCGGGGTGAAGGCGATGTGCCGAGGTCCGCCGCCGGGGGGCGTGTCGGCAACGCTGTGTTCGGACAGGGCGCCGGTCTCGGGATCGACCTCGTAGACGAACAGCTTGTCGAGTCCCAGGTCGGCGAAGACGGCGAACCGGCCGCCCGGCGCCGGGGTGGAGCAGTGGGCGTGCGGCGCCGTCTGCCGCTTCGGATCGACGCTGGAGCCTTCGTGCTGAACGAAGCTGGCGCGCTCGCCGAGCGTGCCGTCGGCGGAGAGCGGGAAGGAGGAAACGCTGCCGCCCCCGTAGTTCGCCGCAATCACCGCCCCGCCGCCGGGCATCACGTCGACATGACACGGCCCCGCTTTGGCGCCGCCGGGGGCGACCGACGCCTCGCCCGTTTCGGTCAGGGAGCCGTCCGCGGCCACGGTGAACTCCGTCACGGAGGTGCCCTCCGTCACGGCGTAGAGCTTTTTGCCCGATGAATGAGCGGCGAGGAACCCCGGCCGAGCGATCGCAGCAGCCCGCGTCGGTTCGCTCAACTCGCCGGTGGCCGGGTCGAGGGTCGTTCGATAGATGCCGTCGGCGCCGGTGCCGAGGTAGATCGGAATGGGCGCGGCGGGGTCGGCGGACATGGCGGCGAGGAGCAGGGCGGTGGCGAGCATCTCTGCACGATACCGCCGTCCGCCCTCCTCACGCACCCGTCCGTGCGGTCCCTTCCAGACTTACTCTTGCGCGTCTTCCGGCGGGGCGGCGACGGCGTGGAAGCCGGCGTCCACGTGCAGGTTCTCGCCCGTGATGCCGCTGGAGGCGCCGCTGAGCAGGAACGCCCCGGCGCTGCCGACTTCCTCCGCCGTGATGTTCCGCCGCATCGGGCTGAACGTCTCGTAGAGCTTGCTCATCGCGGAGAAATCGCCGACGGCGCTGGCGGCGAGCGTCCGCAGCGGACCGGCCGAAATCGCGTTCACCCGGATGTTCTTCGGCCCCAGTTCCGCCGCGGCGTACCGCACGCTGCACTCCAGCGCCGCTTTGCAGACGCCCATCATGTTGTAGCCGGGGATGACCCGTTCCCCGCCGAGGTAGGTCATCGCGAGGATCGACCCGCCGTCGGTCATCAGCGGTTCGGCCCGCTTAGCCAGCGCCAGCAGGGAGTAGCAGGAGATGTCCATCGCCAGCTTGAAGCCTTCGCGGCTGCACTGGTAGGTGGGCACCTTGAGATCGTCCAGCGAGGCGAACGCGATGCTGTGCAGCACGAAATCCAGCTTTCCGTGCTCCGCCTTCACCTTGTCGAAGACTTCGTCCAACTGAGCGTCGTCGGAGACGTCGCAGGGCAGCACGAGCTTCGGATTCCAGTCCTTCACCACCTTTAGGCAGCGATTGCGGGCCTTGGGACGTTCCGGGTCGGCGTCCGGCAGGTGGGTGAAGGCCATCTCGGCGCCGGCGTCGTGGCACTGCTGAGCGATGGCGGCGGCGATGCTGCGGTCGTTGGCGATGCCGAACACCAGCCCGGTTTTGCCTTCCAAAGAGATCATCGGTGCCGGAGTCGCAATTGAGGAGCGGTGGGGGAAGAAGCGGGCGGAGACCGTACCGGCCGCCGCCGACCGCGGCTAGGTTCCCCCGACCTTCCGGTTCTCCGGCCCGCTGCTCGCCCCCGAACGCCCCTAAACGCCCCGTCGATGGAATCCGTCGAAGCCCTCGCCCATTGGATGGCGGATCACCTCACCTGGGCCACGATCCCGCTGGGGTTGTGGGCGCTGTCGTTGGGGTTGATCCCGGTCGTGCTGCTGTCGCGAAGTTCCCAGCCCAGCGGCAAGGTGGCCTGGGTGCTGTCGATCGCCGGCCTGCCGTTGCTCGGGGGGCTGCTGTACTTGGTGTTCAGCGCGGGCCGGGAGAGGAAGTACGCTGCCGCGAAGCGGAAAGCGGACGATGAACTGAAGGACCTGCTTTCCGACCCGGACGAAGAGGATCCCGGGGACGCCCCGGCGGGGTTGCGGCAGGTGTGGGATCTGTCCGGCGTGCTGGCCGGGCACCCCGCCGCGGGCGGAAACGCGGTGCGAACGTACGCGGATGCCGCCGCCGGGATCGACCGGCTGGTGGAAGCGATCGACGCGGCGGAGCGGTCCGTTTCCATGGAGTTCTACACCTTCCGCAGCGACGACACCGGCGCCCGCGTCCGCGACGCGCTCACCCGTGCGGCGAAGCGGGGCGTGGAGGTGCGGTTGCTGTACGACCGCTTCGGCTCGCTGGGTCTGACGAAACGCTTCCTCCGTCCGCTGACGGACGCCGGCGGGCAAGCCGAGACCTTCGCCCCCCGGGCCAACGGGTTGGTGGATCGCCTCCGGCTCAACATGCGGAACCACCGCAAGATCGTGGTGATCGACGGGGCGTTCGGCTTCACCGGCGGAGTGAACGTGGGCGACGAATACATGTCGCGGGATCCGGGGACCGCTCCTTGGCGGGACACCCTCGTGGAGGTCTACGGCCCCGCCGCCGGACGCTTGCAGCGGGTCTTCGCCCAGGACTGGCTGTACATCGCCCGGGAAGCGTTGACGGAACCGCGGCTCTACCACGGCTTCGAGGACTTCCCGGAGCCGGAGGGAGACGGATGGCTGCGCGACGTCGTGCTGAGAGTGCTCGACGACGGCCCGGACCGCCGCGATCGGGCGCACGAAAGCATCTACAGCGCCGCGATCCACGCCGCCCGGGAATCGATCGAACTGAGCACCGGCTACTTCGTGCCGACCGAACCGATCGACCGGGCGTTGCAGTGCGCGGCCCGGCGGGGGGTGAAAGTCCGCATTATGCACGGCGGACCCGGTTCCCCCTGGGCGACCCGCTGGGCCGCCCGCTGGCAGTACGCCGACCTGATGGACAGCGGCGCGGAGATCTACGAGGCCGTCGCCGGCGTGTTTCATCCCAAACTGTTGACGGTGGACGACCGCTTCGGCCTCATCGGCAGCACGAACTGCGACACCCGCAGTTTCCGGCTGAACTTTGAGATCTCCCTCATCACGCTGGACGCCCCCTTCGCTCGCTCTTTGGCGGAGCAGTTCGACCGCGACCTCTCCGCCGCGACGCGAATCGCCGTGGAGGGTTGGAGCGAGCGCCCGTTGGCTCAACGGTTGGGCGAAGCGGCCGCGAGCCTGTTCAACCCGGTGCTGTAGGGGCCGCCGCGACCGTCCGGCTCGACTTGCGGAGGTCGCTGCGAGCGGGCGCTTGTCTGAGGAGGCGGGGCGCCGATACGATCCGTTCCGCCGGTGGGATTTTCCCCCAAGGCAGACGAGCGCACCCGACACTCTGTGGGCATGGACGTACCCGTAGAACAGGCGTTGCCGCATCGGCCGCACGCGGGGCGTCCGATGACGGCCCGGGGGCGGTCCGCGGTCCCCGTAGCGATCGGCGTATTGCTGGTCGGGATCTTCGCCCTGGACCTGTTTTTTCCGCTGGGGGTGGCGGCGGGCGTTCCGTACGTCTCCGTGGCGTTGCTGGCGCTCTGGTTGGAGAGCCGCCGCATCCGGCTGGGCGTGGTGCTGCTGGCCTGCGTGTTGACGGTCACCGGGTTCTTCCTGCCGATCCCGCCGCGCGGGGAAACGTTCTGGATCGGCTTGGAGAACCGTGTCATTGCGCTGTTCGCCATCGGCGTGACCGCGTATCTGGGGCATCTCCTGCTCAAGCGATCCAGCGAGGTGCGGGAACGCGAAGCGCGTCTGCGGGCGGTGCTCGAATCCGCCCCGGACGCGATCCTGACCGTCGATCGGAACGGCTTCGTCGAGTCCTGCAATCCGGCCGCGGGGGCGATGTTCGGACGACGTTGCGAGTCGCTGGTCGAGATGCCTATCGATCGCCTGCTGCCCGAGTTCCCCGGAGACGTCAAAGCCTCCTCCCGCTGTCGGGCGCTGACGGGACGCCGATTGGACGGGTCGGAGTTTCCCGCCGAAGTGTCGCTCGGCCGCTTCCCGCGCGACGCGGAGTTACGCTCCATCGACTATGCGGTCATCGTTCGCGACGTGACCCTCCTGCGCGACGCTCAGCAGCGGACGCTGCGGTCGGAGCGGCTGGCGGCGGTGGGCGAAACGCTGGCCGTGCTGTCCCATGAGGCCCGCAACGAATTGCTGGCCCTGCGGATGGGTCTCACGGTGCTGGCGGAGTCCGCCGATCGCCTGGACGCCGACAGCGCGGACCTGATCGACGAACTGCAGACGAGCCAGCGACGGCTCTCTCGGCTATTCGAGGACGTGCGACAGCACGCTGGACCGATCCGGCTGAACCCGACGCCCTGTCGTCTCTCGGACGTCTGGAGGCGGGCCTGGAAGGCTTGCGACCGCTCCGACCGCGGCGCGGAACTGGTGGAGTTTCCGCTGCCGGGCGGTGAACCGCCGACCTGCACCGCGGACGTGTTCCGGCTGGAGCAGGTCTTCCGCAATCTGTTCGAAAACGCGCTGGCGGCCTGTCCGGATCCCGTGCGCATCGAGGTGCGGACGGAACCCTACGGCTCGCCGGACGATCCCGCGTTGCGAATCTGCGTGCAGGACAACGGACCCGGTTTGTCGCCGGAAGCGCGGCGGAAGGCGTTCGAGCCGTTCTTCACCACCAAGTCCGACGGCACGGGACTGGGACTGGCGATCTGCAGCCGAATCCTCGAAGCCCACGGGGGCGAGCTGACGCTGTTGGAGTCCGGGGGGCAGGGCGCCTGCTTCGAACTACTCCTGCCGCGATCCGGAGCGAGCCGGTCGGGCGTCCTGCGGGAACTCGCCGAGGCCTGAGTCGGCCTTGCAAGTCGGCCTTGCGCGACGGTCAGGTCGCCTCTTGGAAGACCCGCTGAAGTTCTTCGAGGCTCGTCACGCCTTCGGCGACCAAACGCAGGCCTTCGCTCTCGAAGGTCGGCATCCCATCGGTGCGGATCTGCTGTTTCAGGGCGGAGGCGCTCGGTTTGGTGTTGAGGATCTCCTTCACGCCGTCGGTCATCTTCAGCACGGCGAAGATGCCCGTTCGACCGAGATAGCCGACCCCGCCGCACCGGCGGCACGGTTCGTAATCCTCGGCCTCCATCACCTCCCGTCCCGGCGGACGGTACAGCAGATCGGTTTCCGGCGGCAGATTGACCCGGGCGACGAGCTTGGGGTTGGGGCGGAAGGCCTGCTTGCACTTGCCGCACAGTTTGCGGATCAGCCGCGGTTGGATCAGCCCGTTGACCCGCTCCGCGACCAGCGCCGGGGAGCCGGACCACTTGCACAACTGTCCGATGCCGGAGACGAGATCCTTGGCGGCCAGTTCGCCGATGATCGACAGATCCTCGCCGAACTTCAGAACCTGGGCGGCGCTCTCCTTCGATTCGACGCGGTCGACGTAGATCACGTCCGCCTCCGCACGAATGACGCGGACGAGAGCGTCGTCGAGCGATTCGCCCTCGTTGGGGGTGAAGTCCGTCAGCGTGTGCAGATCGCGGCCGCCGAGGTCGCCGATCGCATAGATGTTATAGACGTAGCTGTCGACGCTGCGGAGCACGCCGAACGTGGTGGTCGTCACCCCGGAGAGCGGGGGACCGACGACGAACAGCCCGCCCTTCTCGCCGCCGGCCATCTCGCGGATCATCTCCTTCAGATCCGGCGGGAAGCCGAGTTCCTCCGGCTTCTCCAATTTCTCCTTCTGGTTCTCGGCCCGGACGGTCAGCCGCTCGGATTTGCCGGCCGGTTCGGTGTCGATGCGCAGAACGTATTTCACGCCGTCCAGATCGGCATTGATCCCGCCGGACTGTTTCTTGTCCCGGACTTTGACGTCCAGCCCGGCGAGCAGTTTGAGCACCTGCGTGATCGCCGCGGCCTGACGGGCCGGCATGCGTCCGCCGGGATAGGCGACGCCGTCGATATAGGTGCGGACGGCCGCGGCGGCGCCGCGGGTGTCGAGGCGGACCATCTCGCCACGACGGCTGAGCGCGTCCGAAATCATCTCACGAGCCGGGCCGAGGCCGACGCGGGCGACCGAGGCGTGAGCGCTCATATCGACCGGATCGCCGGAGAGCGGACCGCGGAAGCTGACGAGGTCGTACTCCGGCTCGTGCTCCTCGTCGTCGTCGAACTCGTCGTCGTTTTTGCGGCCGAACATGCATGCGTCTCCGGGCAGTGGGCCGGCGAATCGCCGGTCTCGAACGCCCATCATCCCCGCCCGGCCCTCGATTGCCAATCCGTCGGGTCTCCCCCCGCGTCGCTCACCGCGGTTTCTCCCGAGGCGGTTCGGTTCGTGCCAGTCCCGTGGGGCAAAGATCGAGGACGGGGCAGCGCGAACACTTCGGCCCGCGATAGTGACAGACCCGCTGGCCCAGAAACATCAGCAATTCGTGATGATCGTACACCTGCTGGCCGCTCCATTCGGCCGGCAGCAGCGCTTCAAGTCGGGCGTGCGAGGGGCCGACGGCGAGGGATTTCGGTATCAGTCCCGTCCGTTGAGCGACGCGATGGTGATGGCTATCGACGGGCAGCGCCGGTCGACGGAGTCGAGAGAAGCAAAGCGTCGCGGCGCTTGTCTTCGGTCCCACGCCGGGCAGTTCTTCCAACCAGGCCCGCGCCTCCGCCACGGGCAGGTCGGCGAGGAAGTCCAGAGAGTCGTCGTCGACCGCTCCGCGACGCTCCGTCACGAGTCGCAGGATCGCCTGTAATCGGGGGGCTTTCTGTTCCGGCCACGTGCAGGGGGCGAGTTCGGCTTCCACCTCCCCCGTCGGGGCGTCGCGAACCTCCGCCCACGTCGGAAAGCGGGCGCGGAGCTGCTTGAACGCACGGCCGCTGTCCGAGTTGCGGGTGCGGTGCGACAGGAAGGAACTGAGCAGCTCCGCCATCGGGGAAAGACTATGGAAGTACGGCACGGGAACGCCGTACTCCTCTCCCAACCGACGATGAAGCTCGAGGGCGAGCGCCGATTTCTCGGCGAGATCCTGGCTGGCGACGGCGGCGGGCATCGGGGGAGACCATGCGGACGGAACGACCGCATCATTCAAACGCTTCCGGGCAGTCGGGGCATAGGGCGCCAGGCGTATCGCCCGCTGGGGAGGTCGCCGGTCAGGCGTCGCGGCCGGGGGGTCGGCGGAGCTTCTTTTGCTGTCCCCGCTGCTTCTTGGCGGCGATCCGGCGGCGTTGCGAACCTTTGGTCGGCTTCGTCGGCCGACGTTTCTTCGGCGGACGGGCCACGTTGGCGAGCATCCCGGTCAGTCGCTCCAGGACCGCGGTCCGGTTGCTCGGTTGATCGCGGTGCTCGTCGCAGGCCATCACCAGTTCGCCGTCGTTGTTGATCCGCGTCCCGTACTGGCGAAGAAACCGGTCTTTGACGTCCTCCGGCAGGCTGGGCGAGTCCGCGATCGGCCAGCGCAGCACCGCCTTGGTCTCCACCTTGTTGACGTTCTGCCCCCCCGGCCCGCCGCTGCGCGCGTAGGTGAGGGTGAACTCGTCGGTCGGCACCCGCAGCTTCTGCGTGACGTTCAGATGGGACGGCAAAGACATGGCGAGCGGGGCCGTCAGCCCCCTGAGCGGGCCGAGCGACGAGAAGCGACGGGGAAGGTGAACGCCGCCGCATCGTAGCCGGCTCCCCGTCGAATCCGCGTCGATTCCGCGGCGAATCTCCCCTCGTTCGGTTCGCAATCGGCGTAAGAATCTGTCCGCTCGGGCGAACTCCCGGGCTGTATCCGCAACTGAACGCCCTATCGATGATCCACTTCGACCCCCTCTATTTCCTGCTCGCCCTCCCGCCGATGGCCCTGATGATGTGGGCGCAATGGCGGGTGAAGAGCAACGTCGCCGCCGGCGGCCGCGTCGCCGCGAACATGACCGGCGCCGCCGCGGCCCGGCTGATTCTCGATCGGGCGGGCTTGCAGCACGTCCGCATCGAACCGGTGGAGGGCGAACTGTCCGACCACTACGATCCTCGCACGAAAACCTTGCGACTCTCGCCGGAGATCTACGGTCGACGCAGTGCCGCGGCGGTCGGCATCGCTGCGCACGAAGCCGGCCACGCCTTGCAGGACGCGACCAACTACGGACCGATGGCGCTGCGGGCGTTGGCCGTCCCCGCCGCGACGGCCGGCGGGAAGATCGCCGGCGTCGCCATCATGGGCGGCTTTCTGGCGATGTGGATTCAGGCCTACAGCTTCGCCTCGCCGCTGATCCTGCTGGGGATCCTGGGATATGGGGCGATTCTTGCGTTTCAAGTCATCAATCTTCCCGTCGAGTTCGACGCCTCCAACCGGGCGAAACGGCTGGTCGCGGACCTCGGCATCGTCGATGCGGAGGGCGGCGAATGGGTGCGGAAGTGCCTGAACGCCGCCGCGTGGACCTACGTCGCCGCGACGCTCAGCACCGCCGCGACGATGCTGTACTACATCCTCGTCTACACCCGCATGAACGACCGGCGCTGACGTGGACGTTCGCCCCGGTTCGCCGTCGCCGCTAGGCGGCGCGCGTCGTGCGGACAGCGCGCCGCCTAGCGGCGACGGCGAACCTAGAAGGGTTCAAAACGTGCGCCGCACGCTGAATCGGGCGAGGCGGACCAGAAGCCGTTTAGCGTCGGAGTCCGGTAGCTCATCCAGTCGGGCGACGGCGGCGGCGGCTCGCTCACGAGCGGTCGCGACGGCGCTCTCCAACGCCCCCGTCCGCTGGAGAAGCGGCAGGAGTCGTTCGCGGGCGTCGGCGGGCGGGTCGGCCAGCAGGGTTTTCAACTGCTGCGATTCCCCCTCGGGCAGACGGTCCCGCAGGCGAATCAGCGGCAGGGTGAGCTTCTTTTCCGAGAGGTCGGATCCCAACGATTTGCCCACGCAGCCCTCTTCGCCGACCAGATCGAGCAGGTCGTCGGCGATCTGAAACGCGACGCCCAAGTCCTCCCCGTAGCTCCGCAGCGCCTCGACCGTCGCCTCGTCCGCCCCGGCGTGCACGGCGCCCAGTTCGGCACTGACCGCGGTCAGCGCGGCGGTTTTGCCGCCGACGATCGCGAAGTACTCCGCTTCCGTCAGGTCGGCGTTGCCTCGCTCGTGAATCTGCGTCAGTTCGCCCTCGCACACGGCGTTCGTCGCCGCCCCGATCGCCCGGCAGGCGGCGGCGTCCACCGTCGCGGCCAAGTGAAACGCGTGCGTGAATAAGAAGTCCCCGAACAGCACCGCCGTCCGCGGGTTCCAGCGTGAATGCACCGTGGCGACGTGGCGACGCACGTCGGCCCCGTCCAGCACGTCGTCGTGCACCAGCGTCGCGGCGTGGACCATCTCCACCACCGCAGCGAGGGTGCGGTGTTTGTCGTTCACCTCCCCGCACGCGGCGCCGGCCAGCAGGGTGAGGATCGGACGGAGGCGCTTGCCGCGGTAACGGGCGACGTGGTCCCGCACGTCCCGGACGGCGGGGTGAGCGCTGGCCAGTTCGTCCGCGTAGATCCGCTCGCAGGCGGCGAGGTCGCCGCCGATTAGCTCGACCACCTCCGCCAGTAGCTGGGCCTCCGTCTCCGACGGGTTCGCGGCCGAACGTGAGGGCGACGCTTCTCGGCGAACGCTCGTCGGGGCGGGGGGCGGGAGCGCTGCGGCGTTCATGCCGGGGCAACCGGCGACAGCCGCGACGTTTCACCGGGCCATGCGATAGACGCGTCGACTTGCCCTAGTCAGCCGGCGTAGTTTGACCAGCCTGCCAATCCCCGCTGCGTCCCCCGGTCTTGCTGAGCAGGCGAACCGTCTCGACGGTCATCCCGCGATCCACGGCTTTCACCATGTCGTACACGGTCAGAGCCGCGACCGATGCGGCGCACAACGCCTCCATCTCCACCCCCGTCCGCCCGGTGCAGGTGACCGACGCGGTGACGGTCAGCCGTCCGGGCGGCTGGGAGGCGAAGTCGACCGTCACCCCGTCCAACGGCAGCGGATGGCAGAGGGGAATGAGTTGCCCCGTATTCTTCGCGGCCTGAATGCCGGCGATGCGCGCCACCTGCCGCACGTCTCCCTTCTTGCCGTCGCCGGAGAGGATGAGGTCCAGCGTCGCCGGTTCGCAGCGCACCGTCGCCTCCGCGACCGCGGTGCGTTGCGTGACCGGTTTGGCGGCGACGTCCACCATCCGGGCGGCGCCGGTTTCGTCGAAGTGGGTGAGGGACTGGGACAAGGCGGAAAGGCGAAGGCGGAAGGACGAGGGGAAGACGGCGAGCGGGGGGCCTTAGCCCTCCGTGTCGAGCATCACGTCGGGTTTCAAAAAGTACGGTTCATCCGCCTCCACCTCGATCCCGAGAGCTTCGGGGGCGTCTTTCGGCATCATCTCGGCCCACTCCGCCTCGGTTGGCTGCGGAACCTCGGCGCCGACATCGGCGACCGCCAGCACGACCCCCTGTCGCTGGACGAAGCGATCCGCCGGTAGAAAACGGCCCGGGCGATCGATCAGCAAGGTGACGTACGAGACGACGAACTGTTCCTCAATTTCCTGCCACCAAGCCAGGCGGGAAAACCGCACCGTACCGAATGGGTTGGGGATCGGTAGCCCGCCGACGGGGGGAGGAGCATCATCTGACTGCTGCCGTGCTCGGAGAACGGGCGAGGCGGCCGCTCGGTCGTCATCGGCGAATTGGTGTAGCCGCGGCTGAATCTCAATGGGTTCGCCGGAGGGCGCGTCGCGGTCTGCAGCGATCAGCAGATCCCGCGTCACCGCATCCCCCCAGTAGTTCCGCTCGAACCCCAGCCGATCCGCCCCCCACAGTCCGCCGACCACCGCGGAGTAGGAACTGAGCCACACCGGACTCATCGACATGACGTTCACCCCCTGAACCGCCAGCAACCCGATCACCGCCGGCGCCGCGAGCTTCGGCCGCCATGACTGAATCCGTTGGTACAGCAATCCGGCCCCGAACCCGGCGAGCAGGGCCAGCGGCGGGAAGATCACCAGCCACAGCCGCACCCCGTCGTACAGGCTCTCGCCGCGCGTGCAGACGAGTGCCAGCGGCACGAGCGTCGCGGCGACGAACAGGGTGAGTCGCGGGTCGTCGAATCGGGCGGCGAGGCGGGCGCGGAACGCTCCGGGGGCTGACGCCCCCGGCTCGCTGGTTAGGAAGGGGACGAGTGCGAGCGCCGTCAGCCCGATTGGGACCGTGGCGAGCGTCATGACCAGCGGGTAGTGCCAAGGCGTCGGATCGAGGCTCTCGCCGTTCCAGACCTGACCCATGTAGTAGTTCCGCACCGGCAGGCGCTCGGTGATCGTGCCGATGAACGCCGGGACGTGCTCGCCGGGGTTCAGCCACAGGTAGGGCCAGCCGAGGACGAACGCCGTCAGCCCCACGCCGCCGAACGCCGCGACCGGGCCGATCGCCCGCCAGCACTCCTTCCACCCGTGCTCGCGCCCGGCGTGATAGAGCGCCCACGCGGCGATCGTCGGTCCCAGCAGCGCCCCCTGAATCTTGCAGAGCAGCGCCAAGCCGAACAGCAGCCCGCACAGCGACGCCCGTTTGTAGTTCATGACGCGCGGATCCCACCACGCGGCGACGCCGCACAGGCAGGCGGTGAAGAACAGGTTCGTGACCGTCTCCAGCGAGGTGATGTGGGCGTGCCCGAACACCCGCGGCATCAGAACCAGACTTGCCCCAGCCGCCAACCCGGTCGGGAGACCGAACCAACGCGCGCCGCAGCCAACCAGCAGGCCGACGGTCAGCGCGAACGCCGCGGCGCTGCCGACGCGCGCCCGGGCGACGCTGAACGGGCCGCCGGGATCTTCGGGGGCGTGCGCCCACCAGGCCACGTCATGCCAGAGGCCCAGCCACAGCTTCGCCAGCGGCGGATGGTCGGCCATGTAGCCGGCGTCGGTATCGAAGATCTCGCCCAGCGTCGTGGGGGAGAGCAGGGCGAGGCCGAAGTGCCGCGTCGCGGCGAGGTACACGCCCTGCTGGGTGTAGAAGCCTTCGTCGACCGTCAGCCCCGGCCCCTGCGGCATGCCGGGATCGGACCCGCCGGGGTCGAGTTGGCAGACGACCGCGAGGAAGGTCGCCGCGATCGCAGCGACCGGCGGCCCATACCGCCGCAGCCGCGTTCGCCAAGCGAATCCGGGCGCCGATGGGATGGCCTTCTTGACGTTCACACGCGGAGTTTAGCCGCGGCGCAGCAAAAACCCCCGCTCCCCGAAACGACCACGTCGGTCGCTCGGGGGGCGGGGGTTTCACACGCACATCGGGTTCGCCGTCCGTTCACCGCCGCATCCGTTCGCCGTCGTGTCGGCCCGGCCCCGCTGGGGGGAGAGCCGGCCCGAGGGTGCGGGCCGGGGACGCGGCGGCGGGATCGACGTCGAGTTCGGACGAACCCGTCGTGCGGACGGACTACGCCAGCTGCTTTTTGCGGCTGACGAGGGTCTTGATCCGCTCCGCGAGCAACGCGGTGTCGAAGGGCTTGCGGAAGGTCTCGTTGAACAGCGTGCGGTCGAAACCGCTGGCGCTGTCTTCGTCCGAGATCAACCCGACCAGCACGGTGTCGCTGTACTGGGCGTTCTTGCGGAGGTTCGCGGCGATCATCAGGGCTTCGCTGCGGCCCATGACGAAGTCGATCACGACCCCGTCCGGGTGCAGAGATTCGGCCTGAATCCCGGCCTCGAATCCGCTGGCGGCGGTTTCGAGTTTGAACTCGTTCTCGCCGAGCATCTCCGTCAATCCGGCGAGCACTTCGCCCCCGGTCCCGACGATGAGCAACTTGCCCATCGCCTCATCTTCAAGCTCTCCCAGGGGCATCCCGTGTTCCTTGAGGAACCGGATGAGATGCTCGCGGGGGATGCGGCGGTCCTGGGACCCCGGGATCCGATAGCCGCGCAGTCGACCGGAGTCGAACCACTTGCTAACGGTGCGGGGGGCAACCTTACAGATCTTGGCGACCTGCCCGGTCGTGAAAATCGTTCTCATGTGCGGGCTCTCCTGAGTTTAGGGCCGACCGACGGGGGCGTCATGCCCCCGATTCCCCCCGCCGATTGCGGACGCCCCCAAAGCGGGGACGGCACGTTCGGTCGGGTCGGGGGGAGGAAGGGCGGCCCGGGGTCGTCAACGGGGCAAAAGGGGGACGTACGAGCGGCGGGTCGAACCGTTCGCACGAGGTAAACGGCCGCGGCGCCGCGTTCGACCCGGACATCCCGGCTCACCCCGACAGGGAGGCGAAGCGGTGCGTCGGGCACGGCGGCGGCAGGCCGTCCGGGGGGAAACTTCGTCACCATCGCCGTGTTGCCTTGAGCAGGACCGACCCACACGACCGGTCGGAACCCTATTTCGGAAGCGGAGTTACGCATGCTCGGGACGACCCCCAAGTCCACGGGCGCGAACCGTCCGCATCGCGTGCGAACCGATCGCCCTCCCAGTCGACGCCGGCGTCACGATCGGCTCCCAACCGGCGCGAGTCGTTTCAATCGGGCGGAAATCGTCGCTCCGCGCTCAACTCGCCGCCCGCCGGGGACGGACCGCGGCGGGGCGCCGCTACACTGCGCGTTCGACATTCGGCCCGCTCGCCCGTCGTTTCCCTCCCCGTCGCACGTTTCCGTCGTACCGTCGCCCCTTCTACGAGCCCGCCGTCGATGACCCCCCGCGAAGTCCTCGCCCTCTGCCGCGAACGCGACCTGAACGCGGTTGATCTGCGGTTCATGGACTTCCCCGGCACGCAGAAGCACTTCACGCGGCCGCTCTCCCGGCTCACGGAGGCCAGCTTCGAGGAGGGCTTCGGATTCGACGGATCCGGCATGCGGGGCTGGCAGGCCGTCAACGAGTCCGACCTGCTGGTCGTCCCGCAGGCCGACACCGCGATGGTCGATCCCTTCATGGATCGCACGCTGGCGCTGACCTGCACCGTCCGCGACCCCGTCACCGGCGAGGACTACCCGAAGGACCCGCGCAACATCGCCCGGAACGCGGAGCGGTACATGCGCAGCCTGGGCATCGCGGACGAGGCGATGATCGGGCCCGAGGCGGAGTTCTTCGTGTTCGACTCCGTCGCGTTCGACTCGAACACGCACGAGTCCTTCTACCACCTCGACAGCGCCGAGGGGCAATGGACCCGGGGTCGTCGCGCTCCTTTCCCGACAGCGCAGGGCCCCAGCGGGACCGGCGTGGGTTCGGACGGCGTCTCGAACAGCGGCTATCAGGTCCGGCAGGGGGAAGGCTACTTCCCGACGCCCCCGACGGACACGCTGCAAAGCCTGCGCAGCGAGATCATGGCGGTGCTGGAAGAAGTGGGCATCGCCGCGGAGGGCCACCACCACGAGATCGCCACCGCCGGGCAGTGCGAGGTCGACATGCGGTTCGCCCCGCTGTTGAGAACCGCGGATAATCTGCTGCGGTACAAGTACGTGGTGAAGAACGTCGCCGCCCGTCGCGGCAAGACGGCGACCTTCATGCCCAAGCCGCTGTACGACGACGCCGGCAACGGACTGCACCTGCACCTGAGTCTCTGGAAGGACGGCGCCCCGCTGTTCGCCGGCGGGAACTACGGCGGGCTGTCGGACACCGCCCTGCACGCGCTCGGCGGCATCTTGCAGCACGCCCCGGCGCTGTTCGCGTTCTGCTGCCCGACGACCAACAGCTACAAGCGGCTCGTGCCCGGCTTCGAGGCGCCGGTGAACCTCACCTACTCCTACCGCAACCGCTCCGCGGCGGTTCGCATCCCGGTGAACGCCCAGCGGCCGGAGGACAAGCGGTTCGAATTCCGCGTGCCGGACCCCAGCTGCAACGCCCACCTCGCCTGCGCGGCGCTGCTGATGGCGGCGCTGGACGGCATCCAGAACCGCACCGACCCGGGCCCGCCGCTCGACAAGGATCTCTACGACCTGGGCAGTGAAGAAGTCCGGGACGTGCCGCCGGTCCCGGCGACGCTCGCGGAGGCGCTTTCCGCGCTCCGCAATGATCACGAGTTCCTGCTGCGGGGCGACGTGTTCACCGAGGACGTCATCGACACGTGGATCCGCGTAAAGACGGAGCACGAGGTCCAAGCCGTGCGCCGCCGCCCGCACCCTCACGAGTTCGCGCTCTACTACGACGTGTAGTACGACGACGTGTCAGCGAGGGGAACGCACGCGGCGAACGGGTCGCCGCGGCTGTCCGTCAGGTCGCGACGGCGGCTTCCTCGGCCTCCGGCGTCTCCAGTTCCGCGACGCCCAGGGCGTCCAGCGCCCGGGCCAGCAGTTCGCCGTCGTCCACCCGCTCCTCGGCGAGCGCCGCCGGATCGGGGTGCAGGGTGCGGAGGGTGGCGACGTGCTCGGCGATCTCCGGACCGTCGACTCGCACCAGCGCCCCGACCAACGCCTTGAGCGTCGCGGGGGCGAAGGGGGACTCGGCCCCACCGGATTCCGCCGGGGGCAGCGCGCAGGCGAGCGCCGACGCGGCCTGTCGCACCGCCGGCGTGCGAGACGCCAATCCCTCCAGCGTCACCCGGTTCAATTCTTCCCGCCCGGCGCCGGTCGAGGGCAAGTCGGGGTTCATGCCCAGCCCCGACAGGGCCGCGGCCCGGACAGCCGCGATCGGGTCGTCCGCGGCGCCCGTCAGCCCCAGCAGGCAGCGGTCCCAGTCGTCGCGAGCGCTGTCTTCATCCGGCCAAAGCGCTGCGACGGCTCCGCAGGCCCCCGCGCGAACGGCTGGTTCGCGGTCGTGGAGCGTCTCGAGGAGGGTGTGGAGAGTCGCTGACTCCACGCCGGGAGACACGGACTCCCGGCGTGAGAGTTGCGCCGCATCCCACGTCGCGGCCAGCCGGCGGGCCGGGCGACGATGGCGAAGTTCGGTACGGATCTCGGCTTCGGTGGGATCGGACTCGCCCCGCAGGGACGCGGCGTTGAAACGGGCGTCGCCGACTTTGCGCAGATATTTCAGGCCGCCCGTCACCGCGCCCGCCGCGTCGCCGCGGAGTTCGTCGACCCACGGCGGATCGTCCGTCGAGCCTTCTCCCTCCTGCCGCACATGCCACAGCAGGGCGAGGGCGTAGCCAATCTCCCGACTGGTCAGATCGCGGTCTCCCGTCTCGCCTGTCGAGGGCGCCGGGGCGTCCGCATTCGCCAACGGCAGGCCCAATCCCAAGGCGGTGCCGGCGAGATCGTACTGACGTGCGGCCGCGGACAGTTCCGAATGAAACGTCCGGCGACAGGCTTGGCGGACGAGTCCCGCCGCCAGCGACATCGGGTCGGCGAGCGCGGTCCTCGGTACGGGGATCGCGGCGGGATCCGTCTCCAGCAGCGCATCGCCGTCGAACCAGGCGAGCGTCAACGCCGGCGCGTTCGGCGCCAGCCGGTCTAGAATGCGATCAAAGAGGCGTTCGGCGTCTGCTTCGCTGCGAAGCCCCGTGATCTCTTGGGAGGGCAGCAGTTGCTGGGGAAGTCCCCCGCCGCTGAGTCCCATCCGCTGCGGACCGAGCAGGCCAGCAAGGAGCGTTAGATGCCGTTCGACCCACGCCTGTTCGTGAACCTCCAGCGGCGGGCGGGGCTTGAAGAGGCCGAACATACGGGCGAACGGGGAGGCGAGGAGCGGTCGACGGACGGGCGAGGACTGTGCCGATTGCGATCGGTCGCGGCAATCGGTCGCACGGAAGCGAGTTGATGCATGGGGGCTGTCCCGGGGCGCCGATGGAAGGGACCGCCCCGATTCCCCCCCAGAACGCCCCGGTTCTCCATGCCGCCTCTTGATCTGTCCCGTCCCGGCCACGCCCCCCACCCGGCGGCGGTGGGTCAGTACTGTCCGCAGACTTACGGGTTAGGCGCCGGGCAGCGGCTCGCGGTGCGGTCACGGACGACGTTCGGCCGGTCGACCTCAGAAGTGCTGGCCGCCCGGTCGTCGGCGCCGGGAGCGGTGCAGGTCGCGCTGATGAGTCGCCGGCCGCCCGGCTGAACGACGGTCCGAAAGTAATTGGCGGGGAGAGTAGGGCGTCGGTCCGCTGAACGGAGCCGAGGCGAGGCGGTAGACTCCGCCGATGTCCGCCCCGCCTCGCCCCGCCGAATCGCCCGAAGCCCCCGCTTCGCCGACGTTCGTGCGTCCGGCCGTCTCCGCCGACGTGCCGGCCGTGCATGCGTTCATCCGCCCGTTCGTCGCGACCGGCCGACTGCTGGAGCGGACGATGGACGAACTGGAAGAGCTGATGCCGACCGGCTTCGTCGCCCTCGACCCGGGCCTCTCCGCCTCGGAGTCCGAGGACGGCCGCGTGGTGGGCTTCGCCTCGCTGGAAATCTACTCGCCCAAGCTGGCGGAGATTCGCAGCCTCGCCGTCGCGGACGTGTACCGCGGGCGGGGCGTGGGGAAAGAACTCGTCGCCCGCTGCGTCGCCCTCGCCCGGGAGCGCAACGTGTTGGAGGTCATGGCGGTGACCAGCAGCGAGGCCTTCTTCGGCAGTTGCGGGTTCGACTTCACCCTGCCCGGCGAGAAGAAGGCGCTCTTCCTGCAAACCCGCGACATCCCCGCCCGCCCCGTCGAGGGATGAGGCGGGGACAGCGGGGCACCGCGATCACTGCTCTTCGGCGGGCGACTCTTCCTCGTCTTCGGCCTCTGGTGCCGTCGGCTCTTCCGGATCGGGCGTGGGGTCCGGCTGCGGTTCGGGTTCCGGTTCCGGGTCGGGCGTGGGGTCCGGCGTGGGAGTCGGGTCCGGTTGCGGCTCGGGCGGAGTGCCCGGGTCGGGGGTCGGATCGGGCGTGGGCGGCGTATCCGGCTCCGGATCGGGCGAGGGACTCGGCTCCGGCGGAGTCGGCGGCGGATCTTCCGTCATCGCCGGTTCGGCGGGAGTTTCGTCGGCCGATTCGTCCGCGGGGTCTTCGGTCGGCGTCTCGGACGTGGGTTCCGTCGGCTCCTCGGTTGCTTCCGGAGCCGTCTCCCCCGCACCGTCCTCCGTCATTGCTTCCTCCGCCGGTTCGGCGGGCGTCGTGTCCTCGTTTCCCTCCGGACCGGCCAAGCCGGCGAGAGCCTCTTCGTCGCCCTCGTCGTCAGTCGGAGCGGTCTCGGCGTCCGTATCGACGTCTTCAACCCACTCCTCCCGCGGAATGATGCGGGCGGAGGTGATCGTATCCAGGTCGGGGAAGTTCGCTTCGAGATACTCCGCCCCGCCGGACGTGATCGCGCCCTGATCCTGGACCTCCTCCGCATGGAACTTCGCCGGCACGTCGCCGCCGGAGACGATCTCCGCGAACGGGCTGAACCCCTGCGGATCGAGCGAGCGAGAGTTGTCCCCCAGGTTAATGAACATCTGCGTGGTGCGGGTGTTCGGGCCGCTTTTGGCGAAGCTCAGGCGACCGGGGGTGTTGGCGACCAGCACCGGCTCGTCACGGAGATCGGTGCCTTTCCACTTGGCGGTCTCGGCCGGGTCGGCGGCGAGGCCGAACTGGGCCACGAACCCCGGGATCACGCGGAAGAACGCGGCGCCGTCGAAGAAGCCTTCCTCGACCAGCGTCTTGAAGCGAGCGGCGCCCAGCGGCGCCCAGTCCGGGCGGGCTTCGACGACGAACGGGCCTTTCGTCGTCTCGAACTTCACGCGGAACGCGTCTTCGCCCGCCGGTTCGTCCGCGGAAGCCGCTTCGTCGGTCGACTTCGTCAGGGACGGAGCGTTCGGATCTTCGTAGTCGCGGATGCAGCCCGTCGCCAACAGGCCGACGCAGGCGAGCGCGGCGACCGCGAGGCCGACGGGAGAACGCGACGGAAACCGGGACGTTCGGGGCACGTGCATGGCGAGATCCGTGTTCGGAAAGAGGCGGGGCGGGGGAGTGTACCGACCGCCGGCGGTTGCGGTCGCGTCGGCTCCCGTCGCACACTCCCCGCTCATTCGTACGCCCCCATCCCACCGATCCAGGTTCCACCGTGCCACGTCCCTCCGGCCGCGAGCCCGGCCAACTTCGCGAACTGACCGTGCAGCGGCCTTTCCCCAGCGCCGCGGCCGGCAGCGTGTTGATCTCCGCCGGCGACACCGTGCTGCTGTGCACCGCCTCGGTCACCGAGGGCGTGCCCCCGTGGCGGGTGAACCGGGACGACCCGGCTCGCTCGAAGGGGTGGGTGACCGCGGAGTACGCCATGCACCCCGGTAGTACGCCGGGGCGGAAGAAGCGCGGCCCCGACGGGCGAGCGACGGAGATTCAACGCCTGATCGGCCGCAGCTTGCGGGCCGCCGTGGACTTCGCGGCGCTGGGCAATCGGACGATTACGGTCGATTGCGACGTGATGCAGGCGGACGGCGGAACGCGCACGCTGGCGATCACCGGCGGGTTCATCGCGCTGGCGGACGCCGTCGCCTCCCTCGACCTTGATCGACCGTCGAACGGCGTGCCGGGGGTGAAGGTGCTGACGCGGTCGATCGCGGCGGTCAGCGTGGGCGTGACGGCGGAAGGCTGCGTGCTGGACCTCGATTACGCGGAGGACAGCCGTGCCGAAGTCGATTTGAACGTGGTGATGACCGGCGGAACGACCGCGCCCGAGGGCGACACGCCGGGCGATTACATCGAAGTGCAGGGGACCGCCGAGGGCGAACCCTTCCCCCGACCGGTGTTGAACGAACTGCTCGATCTCGCCGCCGCGGGGTGCGTTGGCCTGACGGCCATGCAACGGGAACTGCTGGGCGATCGCTTTCCCGGTTGAGCGGCGACGGCCCGAACGGCGATGACGAAGTCCGTTCGGGCGAGGGGGCGAAAGGGAGGTGAAACCTGCGGAGGATCGGGGGGGTAAGAGTGGCGCCGGCGGAGAGCCTCCGTAGATTGCCCCGCTTCCCAGTCCCACGAAGATCCCCCCAATGCGTCGACCTTCCCTTCTCACATCGTGCGCCGCGGCCGCCGTGCTGCTGGCGCCCGCGCTGGCGGCGCCGACCGCCGCCGCGGCGGACCCGGTGCCGGCTGCCAAACGGCTGCCGCCGATCACCTACGGGTTCGTCTCGGTGCCCGACATGACGACCGCCAAGGAGCGGTTCAACGCGACCAAAGCGTCCGGCATGTTCACCGACCCGGCGCTCGCCGACGTACGGGACATGGTCGGGGACAAGCTGGAGGAAGGCGGCGAGGCGCTTCGCGAGCGGCTCGGCATCACGCTGGAAGAGTTGCTGGACGTGCCCACCGGCGAGGTGACCTTCGCCGTCGTCCAGACGGCCCCGCGGAAGGTCGCCGTCGTCGGCCTGCTGGACTACGGCGAAAGCGCCGAGACCGTCGACGCCCTGATCGAGAAGGCCGAAGACGCCCTCGACGAGAACGGCCTGACCAGCGTCGAGGAATCCTTCGAGGGAACCCCGATCATCGTCTGGACCGCCCCGGTCGCGGAGGTCGAAGTGGACGAGTTCGACGAGGACTTCGACAGCGACGCTGAACCGGCGGAGCCGCAGCAGTTCGCCTATTTCCAGAAGGATACGCACCTGGTCGTCGCCAGCGATCCGGCGGCGCTGGAAGCGATTCTCGTCCGCTGGGACGGCACGCACGCCAGCACGTTCGCCGACAACGAGGTGTTCAGCTACATCGCCGACCGCACGCAAACCGACGGTCGCCCGCCGGTCCTGCTGTGGTACGCCGACGCGATCGGCTCCGTGCGGAGCGCGGTGCTCGGCAGCGGGCAGGGCGGCCTGCCGGTGCAGCTGGCCCTCAGCTACCTGCCGGTGCTGGGGCTGGACGAGTTCAAAGCGATCGGCGGGAGCATGGATCTGGGGACGGAAGAGTTCGCCAGCGTCGGCAAGGTCGTGCTGTACGCCGATCGCACCGACCGGGCGCTGGGCGTGTTCACCTTCCCGCCGGATCGCCTGACGCCCCCGACGTGGGTCGGGGCGGACGCTGCCAGTTACAGCGCCTTCAACTGGGATCTGGCCGCGGCGTACGACAGCGTTCGCACCACCTACGACAGCATGGTCGGCCCCGGGGAGTTCGACCGCATGGTCTCCCAGCAGTCCGACAACCTGCCGGTGGACATCAAAGCAGACCTCGTCGACGCCTTCACCGGTCGCATTCAGGTCGCCGCCTATCCGGTCGAGGACATCGAAGCGGTCCTGCAGAACGATTCATTTGAAGAAGACGTCGAAGCCGGCACGCCGCCCGCTCAGCCGGTGATGTTCGGGTTCGGCCTGAACGATCCGAAGGGCGTGGCCGAACTGCTCGACCTCGCCATCGACGCCTCCGGCGGCATGATCGAGAGCCGCGACTTCCGCGGCACCCCGATCTACGAAGGCACGAACCCCGCCGACGGTTCCGCCTTCGCGGTTGCGATCAGCGGCGACACGCTGTTGGCGACCACCGACGTGCCCCGTCTGGAAGCGGCTCTCCGCGGTCCGGCCGACGCCCCGCTCGCCGAGGCTCCGGCGTTCGTCGAAGCGGCGTCCAAGATGCCGGCGGAGGTTTCGATCCTGTCCTTCTCCGATCAGCGCGGTCAGGCGGAGACGTTCTACGACCTGTTCCGCTCCGGCAAACTGACGGGCGGGGCCGACCCGGAAGCGGCGGAAGCGCTCCAGGATGTGGCCGACGCGCTGCCGCCGTTCGACGCGATCGAGAAATACCTCGGCGTTTCCGCCGGGTACTTCGTGCCGGACGAGCACGGCGGCCTGTGGGTTAGTTTCGGCCTGGAGACGGAGACGAAGTAACCGCCGACCGCGGGGCGTACGGGCCCCGCGAGGCTCGCCCCGCTTCACTGTCGTCAGACGTTTCGGTCGTCGACGACAGGGCGGGGGACTCTCGACCCGCGACCGGGGCGCGTAAGCGCCACGGTCGCGGGTCTTTTCGATAGACAGCCGTGTCGTCCGAGGGGGCGTATTCCGTTCCGCTGTCCAGCACCGGATAGAGCGCTCCGACGGGCAGGTGGTAGTGGTAGCACTGACCGATCTCGAGCGTCCGCCGGGTCGCGACGCCCGGCGCTGCGCCGACCTGTTCAAACCGCAGTACCTCCCGCGTTTTGTAGGTATGCGTATCGCCGGGAACGAGCGTGAAGGGGCCGCCCCACGGGCCGTTCGGCTCCGCGCGAATACGGTAAGTCAGCGGCAGGTCGGAGCGATTTTCCAGGGAGGTGTCCGGGACGGTGAATCGGGCCAACAGCAATCCGCCGCTCACGCCGGTGGACGGACTGCGACTGGCGAACTCCTCAATTCGCAGCGACGCGCCGGGGAGATCGAAGTCTTGGAGCGGGCCGCTGAACGGGCCTTCGTCGATCAACCAACGATTCCAACCTTCCAGCACCAACTCGGCGGCGAGGTTGGCGTCGACGCGATCGCCGACCACCGGCATCGCTTCCAGGGGCGTGATGACGGTGCGCTCGAGGTCCGCCACCGCGATGAAGTTGCGGTAGGCGCCGTTCTTCCGCACCGCGGCGCTGACCGGCTGACGCAGCGACAAGCGAACGACCGCCGCCCGCTGCCAGTCTCCGTCGGGGGGGAGGTGGTCGACGGTGAGTTCGACGTCGTCGGACTCCATCCGCACGCTTGCGTTCTCATCGGAGTCGGACGCGATCGCCGACATCGGACCGACGAGCGTCAGCCGGGCGCGGAGTTCGTCGGCCGCGTACTCCGGCGCGCTCAGGCCGGGCACGATGCGTAGCAGGTTCTCCCGCTGGTGGAGCGTCTCCAGCGGGTTGCCCGGCACGTCGCGGGCGTCGATGCGGGGCACGCCGTCCTTCACCAACTCGCCCGATAACAGCCGGACCAAACTGGTGGACACGCCGACCGCGAGCTCTTCCGGTTCGGCCACCCGTTCGCCGAGGTCCAACGTGACCCCGCCGTCGGCCCGCTCCGGGGTGTGGGGAGCCGCCCGGAGGTCCGTGGAGCCGACGACGAGGTCGAACAGGGCCGTCAGACCGTCACGGTCGGCCCGCACGTCCGCGAGTTCGACCTTCACCACGGGCTCGATCAGCGGCAGCGGCACCAGTTCGCCGGCCAGCCCGCCGGGGTTGCCCAGCGAAACGCCCCCGCCGACCTCCTGCAGCATCTCCGGCACCGCATCGCGGACCGCCTGCTCTCCCTGCCGGCGGGCCTCGTAGATCCCCTCGACCAGTTGCTTGGCGAGCTTCGATTCGGTGAGGAACAGCCCGTCCTCGTCGATGCAGGTCGGACCGCAGACGTAGTAGTCGTCCGCCGGCAGGGAGAACCGCGTGCAAAGGGCCGTCAGCTTCAATTCGTTCTGCACGATGGTGGGGCGGATATCGACCTCCAACACCAGCGGCCGCCGCAGACCCGCCCGCACGGTCACCGGACCGGCGATGCCGCGATGGCCCAGCGGCGCCCGCATGCGGATGCAGCGGACCGTCACGCTCGCGTCCACCAACTCGACGCGGACCGTAACGACGTTCCCGTCATGGCCGCGGACGGCGACGTTGGAGATCTTGCCGGCGTAACTGATGCCGCTGAAGTTCACGAAGATCTTCTGCCCCAGCACGTCGCGGGTGATGTTCTGATCCGGGATCGCGCCGGTCAGCGTGTCGGGCGGGAGGGCCTGCGCCGCCTGCTGGGCGAGCTTGGTCATCAGGGCGTTGTCGGCGCGCACGAAAGCTCCCCGGCTGAGGATCAGTTCCGGCTGGAACGCTTCCGGCGCGACGGGGGCGTCCGCGGTTCGGTCGAATTCATCTTCGTCCGGCAGGTCGGTGACGGTCAGATCGACCTCGCCGGGCGGGCGGTTGGTCTCGCGAGGATCGACGACCCGGGGGTTCTGCAGGATGGCGGCGAATCGGTCGGAGGCGAACGCCGTCTCCCACACGCTGTGTCCGGCGTTCCGAACCTTCGTGAACCGAACTCGTCCGCCGTCCTCGCGCAGTTCGGCGACGGTTTTGGCCGTCTCCACGAAGGGCACGAAGCGATCTTGGGCGCCGGCGACGATCCACAGCGGCGTGACGCGGGAGGCCTCCGCGAGCGCTTTCCGGTCCACGTCGTTCGCCCGACCGCTCGCCACGGAGACCGCGGCGGACCAACGTTCCGGATCGCCCTTCGCGAGTTGTCCCAGCACGCCGTACCCGCCCATGCTCCAGCCCGTGAGCACTTGGCGCCGGGGGTCGAACGAGACCGTTTGCTTCACTTCGTCGAAGATCTTCAAGGCCCTCGCCCCGTCCGGCCGGTCGGGGTTCCAGGCGGGGAGGATCCGGCCGTCCGGGTTCTCCACCTGTGGAAACACGACGACCGCGGGGAAGTCCGGGTCGTTGCGGATGATCGCCCCGAGTCCCACTTTGGTCTGGGCGATCCCGTCCGTGCCGCGCTCGTTGGCGCCGTGCAGGAAAAGGACGAGGGGATAGCCCGCCGGGGGCGGCGGCGTCCGCGGGACGAAGACGCTGTATTTGTGCGCGCCGAACTCGTCGGTGTAGGTCCGCAGGGAGAACCCCGGCGCCAACCGTTCCGCGTTCGAAGGCTCAGCCGCCGCGAGGCCCGGCGCCGATTCCTGCGCGACGGCAGGCCCCTGCGCAGCGAGACAGAAAAGCAGCGCGAGCGCGGCCGGAGCGGGGCGTGCGAGAGTCACAGGATGCGAGGGGGCGAGGGGAGCGACGGCGTCAACCAACCATGCCGGACCGCCGGCGGGGGGCTGTGAACAATCGCAACCACTGTGCCGTTCCCGAGCGTGGACTGCGCCGAAACGGCCGGTCGCGCCCGATTCGCACCACGATGTTTCGCGCGCCGCTTGGAAACACGCGGGAAAAATCGATCCCTCCGCGACCTACAGGCCGAGGTCCCGCATCTTCTGCCGGGCGCGTGTCAGCGTCGGCCCGATCGAGTTCTCGGGGACGTTCATCCCCGCGGCGATCTCCCGGTAACTTTCGCCCTGCAGGTGGTAGCGGCGGACGACTTCCGCGTCGCGTTCCGGCAGGGCGGAGAGCAGTTTGTCGATCTGATCGCGGTCCGCGATGCGCGCATCCGCGGGCGGGCGTTGCTCCTGATTCGGCGACTTCATGCCGAGCGGGGCGTGCCCTTCGACGTGTCCCATGGCGGCGGCGGCGCGACGTTGCGCCAACTCACGCACCGCAGTGCGTCGGGCGATCACGGTCAGGTAGCTGGCCAGGCTGCTGTTTCCCTCGAACCGCCGCAGCGCCGCGCAGTCGTCGGAGAGCAATTGCACCATGACGTCCGCCACGACATCTTCTTCCACGTCCTTGGAGAGCGGCACGCTGCGGGCGGCCGCGGTGTGCCGGACGACGTGGACCAACAGCCCGCCGAATCGCCCGACGAACTCTTCCCAGGCGCCGGGCGTTTGCCGCAGGCAGCGGCTCAGCAGGCCGCGATCGACGTCGGTAAGGGCCATCGGCGCAGGTGGGGTGGTCGGCGGGGCCGGGTCCATTGCCCGCCGGGAGAGTCTACGACCGCCACGCGGGGCCGGACAACGGATCGCGGTCCGCGGCGCGCGGACGCACTGAAAACTGTGCGGGTTGAAGGGGCCGCGCATGCCGACTAAGACAGTGTCCCGTTTTCGTTCCGCTGCCGCGGCCGCCCGTCGGCCCCCTTCCGCTATGACGCACGTCGTCGCCGAACCCTGCTTCAACTGCAAATACACCGACTGCGTCGTCGTGTGCCCCGTAGAATGTTTCTACGAGGGGGAAAGCATGCTCTACATCCATCCGGATGAGTGCATCGATTGCGAAGCCTGCATTCCGGAGTGCCCCGTCGAAGCGATCTTCCACGAGGACAACCTCCCCGAGGAATGGAACGAATTCACCCAACTCAACGCGGATATGTCCCCGCAGTGCCCCGTCATCACGGAGCAGAAGGCTCCGATGGGCGGCGACGACGCGGCCTGCGAGCAGAAGTAGCCCCGCTTCTCGTCACGCCGAGGCTCCGCGGGGCCTCGGCGTGACGGCTTCGGATGTGATTGCGGGTGTGAGGGACGGGACGAATCTGCCGATTGAGCGGATGTCTTGCTCTCGTCTGAGGCCGCCCCCGTGTCGACCGCCCCCGCATCGTTTCGCCTGCCAGTGGTCGCCGCGGCGACGCTCCTCACGTTGGCGGCGGTGACCAGTCTCCGCGGCGCCGATCCGAACGATCTCGGTTCGGAGGCGACCCCGCCGCCGCAGCCGGAGCGACACCCGCACGGTCGGCCGGCCAATTTGCCGCGGCCCTCCGACGGTTCCGTCACCGCGTTCGAGGAAGTGCTGTTTCCATTCCTCAACGATCGCGAGTACGCGGATCTGGGGTGGGAGCAGGATGGCGTCGTCCGCGACACCGGTCCTTACCTCAACGGCAAGTACTACGGCACGCACCCCGCGGTGCGCGTCTGGTACAGCCCGGAAGTGATCGAGTGGCTGAAGGCCGATCGCGAGGGGGCGCTGCCGGACGGGGCGATGGTCATCAAGGAGCAGTACCAACCGCCCGCGGCCCGGCACGCCGGCAAGAGCGAGGAGGAACTGCGATCCAGCCTGCAAAGCTGGACGGTGATGGTGAAGGACTCCAAGGGGTCCCGCGACGGTTGGTTCTGGAGCAACCCGGCGCCGGACACCGACCCCGCCGACAATCACGTCGAAAACGAACACCCGATCAGCGGCTTCGGGCACTACTGCACGCGTTGTCACGGTTCCACCGCCACCCCCGGCGTCGAAAACCCCGCGGATCCGGCGAACGAGTTCCTGTTCGCCTCGCTGCGGAACATCGAGGGCTTCCCCGGCGAGCCGCTGCTGTTTCGCGTCGACGACAGTTGGCGTGAGGAACTGGAGGCGACCGCCTCCGCGGACGAGAAAGAGTGCGACGCGCTGACGGCGGCCCTCGGTGAGTGGATCGTGAAGGAGAAAGATGCCGCCGAAGAGGAATCCGCGGGGGATGACGACCACGGTTCCCACCCCCGCTGCACGAACCCGGCAAGCTGTGAGCGGGCGGAACGCACCGTCAATCCGGCGTTCCTCGCCCGCTTCGGCGCCCTGCCGAATGCGGAACTATGCGATGCCGCCCGCCTGCCGAACGTCACGCATGACTGGGCGCCGCTGGCCCCGGCCGACGGGGACGGACCGGCGAAGGACTGGGCGACTTCGAACCAGTGCATGGGCTGCCACGCGGGGCTGACGGAGCCGTTCGGTCCGGCGATGTTCGTACCGCTGGGAGCGAAGGACGACCCGGATCGCGCCGCATACGGCACCGACGGTCTACATCAATCGCCCTACGGAGAATGGCGTTGGACGCCGATGGGCCTCGCCGGCCGCGACCCGATCTTCCTCGCTCAACTCGAAACCGAACTGGCGATCGTCCGCCGTGAGTTCCCCGCCCACCAAGCCGAACCGCTCGCCCGCGATCTGCAGGACGCCTGCCTCCGCTGCCACGGGGCGATGGGCCGGCACGCCTTCCACGACGACCACGGCGCCGACGCCCGCTTCACGCTCGACCATCACGGTCTGACGACTGAGGAGAACGCCCACATCGGCCTCGGCGAAGATCGTTACGGGGCGCTCGCTCGGGAAGGGGTGAGCTGCATGGTCTGCCACCGCATGGCCCCCCGCGAACAGCCCGCCGGTGATCCGCGCAGCGACCTGCGGCACTACCTCGACGAAAACACGACCGGCAACGCCGTCTTCGGCCCCCCCGGCGAGATCGCCGCTCCGGACCGTGACGACACGCTGCGGTCCTACGTCATGCATCATTCCACCGGCCTGAAGCCGAAGCAAAGCGACTACCTCACGGACAGTCGCATGTGCGGCACCTGCCACGTCGTGAGCCTCCCAAACGTGGATATGCCGCTCGATTTGGGCGGTCATGGAGCCGGTCACGGGCATGGCGACCCGCTGGCCGGGAAGGACAGCACGCCCAGCTTCCGCGGCTTCCACCATCACGTGGAGCAGGCGACGTACCTCGAATGGTTGAACAGCGAGTTTCAGACGGAGTTCGAGGGGGTCGAAGGACAGCCGAACCCGAACGGGCGGTCCTGTCAGGAGTGTCACATGAGCGACACGACGAACGGCCTCCCCGGCGGCTTGAAGACCCGGTCCCGCATCGCCGCGGTGCAGGACGTGACCTACCCGGATGCGGAGAACCTCGCCCCGCACGACGAACTGACGATCGCCGTCCGCGAGGGCTACCGTCGGCACGACTTCAGCGGGTTGAACGTCTTCCTGCTGGAACTGACCCGTCAGCACGACGACGTGCTGGGCGTGCGCACCACGGACTTCATGACCGGCGGCACGAACGACGCCGGCCGCGCGATCGAAGGCATGGTGCAGACCGCCGAGTCCAAAACCGCCCGCATCTCCGTCGAAGCGATGTCGGGGGACGGACTCAACCGCACCGTCACCGCCGACGTCCGTGTCGAGAACCTCGCCGGGCACCGGTTCCCGACCGGCGTGGGCTTCCGTCGGGCGTTCCTGGAGGTTTCGCTGTGTAACGCAGAGGGCGAAGCCCTCTGGATTAGCGGCGCCACGGACGCCGCCGGCGCCATGGTCGACGCCGCCGGCGAGCCGCTGCTCACGGAGTTCTTCACCGCGAACGCCGACGGCGTGCAGCAGTTCCAGCCGCACCACGCGACGATCACCGACCCGTCGCAGGTGCAGATCTACGAGACGCTGTTGAAGAACCACGCCGGCGCCTTCACCACCAGCTTCGTGCACGGTTGCGAGACCGTGAAGGACAACCGCCTGCTGCCCCGCGGCTGGAGCCACGACGGACCCTCGCCGGACCTCGACGGCGCCTACCTCGCCGCGACTCGCCCCGGCCCGCTCGCCGCGAAAGACGCCGACTTCACCGCCGGCGACGGCGCGGACGTCACCCGCTACGAGATGACGGTCCCCGAGGGCGTCGATCCCGCGACCTGCCGGGTGCGGGCGCGATTGTTCTATCAGGCGACGCCGCCCTACTTCCTGCGGAACCTGTTCACCGTGATGAACGGCCCCGTAGACGCCGAGCCCGGCCCGGCCGTCCGTCGCCTGCACGCCCTCTGCGCGACGCTGAAGACGGCCGGTACCCCGATTGAGAATTGGAAGCTCCCCATTGCCGCCGCGGAGGCGTCGGTGCGGTGAGCGGGTCGCGTAACGCCGAGGCTCCGCGGAGCCTCGGCGTTACGGGGTCTCCTTCAGTCGCATCTTGATGACCAGCCCTTCCTTCCGCCGCGTGCCCCACAGCACGCCGGGGTCGCTCGGATCCCACGCGATCCCCTGACCGGCGATCGGGGCGGGGTGGACCGCTTCGAGGACCATCACGCTGCCGGCTTTGGGAAAGGCGACGCGGTACAGTTCCGGTACGTCGTGACCGGAGAGCCAGAGTCGGCTTCTCGCGTCGAAGCTCGCCCCGCTGACGGAATGCGGGCGGAGCCGGCGGAGAACCGGCTCCGGCAATAGGTAGGCCGTCGGCTCGTCAGTGTTCTGCGGACGCATTTCCACCCGCGTCCGGCTGGTGCCCGTTTCGTATCCGGGGATCAGCGGCAGCTCGTAATGTGCAAAGGTGTAAACCGTCGCCGGCTTCCCCCCGCCCACCCCGTATGGGTCGCGGAGGAGGGGCAGGGCGGAGGTGAGCGATCCGTCCGTTGGGCCGAGGCTGTGCGACTTGAGGTGCGTCAGCGGGGCGTCGTGCGGCAGCGCCCCGGTGGCGAATCGCTCCACCGAACCGACCATGGGCGTGAACGGGAAGTTCGAGTGGGACACGATCAGTTCCGCCCCTGCCACGACGCCGCCGTTCATGTGGATCAGCGGCAATTCTTCGCTCGCCTCGATCCTCGCGACCCGCTCCCCGGTTCGCTTGTCGTACTTGGCGATCACGCGGTTGCCGATCGCGTAGAAGTGGTCCGCGTCCACCGCGACGGCTTGATGGGCCTCCGGGGCTTTGAAGACGGCGACCTCCTCGAACGCCGCCCCCACGGGCAGCGGAGGCGAGAGCAGGGCGAACGCGAGGACGTGCAACATCGTCGCAGCGTGCGGAGTTCCGAATGCGGTTCAAGCGGCGGGCTCGACCTTCATCAGATCATCATTGCCATCTCACCCGCGTCCCCGTCCGGGCGGCGGCCGGCGGCGTCGCGGAAACGCTCCCCGTCCGGGTTCGTCGCGTCGGTCAGCCACGGATCGCCGCGGTCGGCGTAGCCGAGGCGTTCCCAGTAGCCCGGGGCGTTGCGCTCTGAGAGTCGCAGCGAGACCAGCCACTTGGCGCTCTTCCAGGCATACAGGTGCGGGACGATCAGCCGGACCGGCGCCCCG
>NZ_WTPX01000034.1:0-299 GCF_013036045.1 Alienimonas chondri | reverse complement strand
TGATCGGCGCTCAGCGGCAACCCGTCCGCCGTGTCGCACAGCAGGGCATGCGGAGACAAAAAATCCGCCAGCGGCAGGTTCGTCGTCCAGTTCTTCCCGCCGACCTGATCCGCCCCGCCGGCGATCACGAAGCGTTCGTTCGTGCCCTCGCCCGTCGGCCAGCCGGCGAGGTCCGCGATCGTCCGCGTGCTCACGCCGCCCCACGTCGTGCCCAGCCGGCTCCACCGGGTCACGCAATGGAAGTCCGCGAACACCTCGGTCCGCGGCAGTTTTGCGTAGGCGTCCCAGTCCAGCGTCAG
>NZ_WTPX01000339.1 GCF_013036045.1 Alienimonas chondri | reverse complement strand
GGCGGACGAACGGTTGGCGGCGGCCCGCGATGCGGCGGCGGCCGGACGGTACGGGGACGCGGTCGGCATTCTGCTGGGCGGACTGACCGATCGGGTCGAGCTCGCCGGATTGATCCGCCCCCGCCGCGGCCTCACCGCCCGGGAGTATCTCCGCGCCGCGCGCCCCGACGCGGCGCTGCACCCGGCGCTCAACACCGTGGTGAAGGTGTACGAGCCGCTGGGCTACGGCCGTCGCCCCGGTCGCCTGGAGCAGTACGCGGAGGCCGAAGCGGCCTACCTCGCCGGCGTCTCGACTCGCGCCGCCCACGATCCGGCGCCCGGCCGTGATCCGGCGCCGATCACAGGTCGTCCCTCCGGGACGGGCGAATCCGGGACGGGCGAATGACGCGCGTGCCGCTGGGGGCCAGAGACGCGGCGTGGGCGACGGCCTGCGGGCTGTTGCTGCTGGCGCAGTTCGCCCCGGCCGACTGGCGGCCGGCGTTGCCGGACGACACCCGCAGCCCGGCGCCGGACGGTCAGAAGGCGCTCGTGCTGCTCGCCGCCCGGGCGGGCTATCAGACGGTCCGCCGCGAATCGCCGCTGGCGGCCCTCGCGGAGCGGGAAGATCCCTTCGACACGCTGCTGGTCGTCCTCGGCCCGCCCCGCGATCTGACCGAGGACGAGCGGGCCACGCTGGAGGACTGGGTCCGCGGCGGCGGCGGGTTGCTGTTCGCCTCGCGCGGGGGACAGTCCGTGGATCTGGGGGAACTCGGCGGAATCGAGGGCGAGGGCGACGGGAGCGGACTGACAGGCGCCGAACCGACGTTCGCCGCGGGGCTGGAGCGAGACGATCTGAAACTGTTCTGGCCGTACGGCGGGGAGGTGACCGCGGCGGGGGACGCCTTGGTGGAGGCGGACGGGGCCGTCCGCGTCGCTCGCACGGAATTGTGGGGCGGCGGGAC
>NZ_WTPX01000338.1 GCF_013036045.1 Alienimonas chondri | reverse complement strand
CTCCCCCTTTTTTGGGGAGAGGGGCTGGGGGTGAGGGGGCGAAAACCGCCCGTTCATTCCGGAACGGAGCCGCCGCTCTGCTTGAACAGCGTCTTGCCCACTCCGTGATTCGATGCGTGTGAAGGTTCGCCCCCCTCACCCCCGGCCCCTCTCCCTGAGGGAGAGGGGAGGACAAGGCGAACCGCTCTAGCCGCGCCGCCCGGGTTCTGACAGAACCCGGGCGGTTTGCTGCGCCTCGAAAGAACGTCCATGTCGCCGTCGCTTCGTCTGCCCTTCGCCGCGACGTTGCTGCTCGGCCTCGCCCTGACCGGCGGAGCGATCGTCGGTTGCGGCGGGGGACCGCGGAACACCGCATCGGCGGTCAGCCTCGGTCGGGTCGACGCCGCGGAGATCACCGACGCCTTCGCCTACGACTCCCGTCGGGCGAATCAGGCCCGCCGGCCGGTTCATTCCTCGAATCCGGACCTGCTGCTGGGGATCGAACAATGGCTCGCGGCCATGGAACCCCGCTGGCAGCCCGCGAAGGGCGATCCGCGGAGCGTGCGATTCCAGATCCGCCTGACGGCCGACGGCCGCCCGCACTCCACGATCTGGCTGGACAACGGCTACGTGCAAATGAGCGACGGCGGCAACCGCCTCCGCGGCGCCCGGCTCAGCACGCAGGAAACCGCGACCGCAGCGGCGCTGTTCGGCCTGCACCCCTCGGAACTGACGATGCCCGAACTGCCCGACAACCGCGGCCCCAAACCCCCCGAAGCCGGCGTGCAAACGATGGTGGGCCGGCGGTAGGGCCGAGGACTCCCCCCTCTCCCTCAGGGAGAGGGGCCGGGGGTGAGGGTGAGCGAGCCTTCTTCCCCGTTCATCCGCGGTGTGAGCGACGTTCCCGGGGTGTGCGACGAGCGGTCGAACGGCGGGAGGCGCGCGGGCGGGGAATGCCCCCTCACCCCC
>NZ_WTPX01000337.1 GCF_013036045.1 Alienimonas chondri | reverse complement strand
CCACCCGACCGAGGGCCCGCACGGCGGCCCGCTGATCGAACTGGGCGACGAGGGGTACCACGCCGAACTGATCCACGACGACGCGGCCGGGGGGGCGTCGGTCATCACGGCGGGGCCGTCGTCGTCGGGGGCACAGCCGATGAACGCGGCGGAGGCGGCCAGCGCGAGGCCGGCGGCGAGGGTTCGGGAGAGAGTCTTCATCAGGGAGTCCTTCTGGTCGGGGACGCGGGGGGCACGCCGCTCGGAGACGATCCGAGCGGGGGAGCAGGGTCAGTGACGGTGCGACGGATTGGCGCAAAGCGCGCCGAGGTGGCCGTCCCACCTGCGGTACAGGCCTTGCGCCGCGGAGCCGTTCCACCGCGCGGCGAGGACGCCCAGGGCGTCGACCGCGAGGTGCGGAACGAACCCGGGGGGCGGTTCCTCGTGTTCATGGTTCCACGACACCGCCGTCGTCGCCGCGAAGAGCGCCGGCAGCGCGACGGCGATGAGGGCGGCGTTGGTTCGAGTTCGCATCGATACGGCCTCCTTGCGAGATGCGGACCGCCGGGCCACCCGGCAGCCAGGCGGAACGGCGATCAGTGGGAGTGGCTGGTCTCGAAGCCGTTCGCTTTGAGCCACGTCTCCCAAGCATGCGCTGTCTCGTGGTCGTTGAAGGCGAGCTCCATCCATGTCGGGCAACGATGGGACACGTCCGTGTGGCCGCCGTGCGGATCGGTCTTCACTTCGCAGCCCAGCTTCTTCAGGGTCGCGACGTGCCTGTCGACTTTTTCCGAATCGGCGAAGTGGGCGGACTGCCACTTCGCCGCCCGATAGGACACCACTTCCTTCTCCGCCCGGAGGACCGTGGGGGCGTCGGCCGCGGGGACTTCTGCCGCGGGGACGTCGGCCGCGGGGGCAAGCGGGCCGACGACAGCCAAAGCCAGGGCCGCGGCCAAGAGGGGGAACGTTCGGCGGGTCATCGGAAACTCCTTCACAAGGGGACGGGGG
>NZ_WTPX01000336.1 GCF_013036045.1 Alienimonas chondri | reverse complement strand
TCTGCGGCCGCGTCGCGCTGCTGGGGCTGGGCGCCGCGGCGCTGCTCAGCCTCGCCGCCCTCAGCCCGTGGCCGCGGTGGGACGGAGAGGCGAAGCCAGGGAGCCGCGACCGTCAGGGAGCGTCTCTCGCCGCGCCCGACCGTACAGAGACGCTCCCTGACGGTCGCGGCTCTCTTCCTCAGTCAACGGACGAAACAGACGTCTCCCTCGCGGCGGCGCGGGCGTTCGTGGGGGCGCTGCTCGAACCGCCGGAGACGCTTCCCGTCACGCCGAGTAACGCCGAGGCTCCGCGGAGCCTCGGCGCGACGCTGAGTTGGGGGGCGATTCTCGCCGGGGCGCTGCTGGCGTTGGGGCTGGGTCGGTTCGTCGTCGGCTGGCTGCTGATCGCCCGATTGCGGCGGCGCTCGCGGGCGGTGGAGAACGCAGAACTGACCCGCGCCTTCGACCGGTTGCGGCAGGCCGCGGGGGTTCGCGGGCCGGTCGAACTGCGGGAGACGGACGCCCTGTCGACCGCCGCCGCGGTCGGGTGGCGGCGGCCGTGCGTGCTGCTGCCGGCGGACCCGCGGACCGGGTGGCGCTCCTGGACGTCGGCGGACCGCGACGCGGTGCTGGCGCACGAGTTGGCGCACGTCGCCGGCGGGGACGCCTTCTGGAACCTCCTCGCCCAGTCGGCGCTGCTGACGCAGTTCTATCACCCGCTGTCGCACTGGCTCGCGGGGCGGGTGCGGGGCGATCAGGAACTCGCCGCGGACGCCTGCGCCGCCGAACTCGTCGGCGGGCGGGCCGCGTATCTGAAGAGTCTCGCCGCGGTCGCTCTGACCGCGGACCCCGGCCCCGACCCAAGCTCAACTCGCGGTCGGTTCCCCCTGTCGCCCGCCCGACTGTCGTCGGCATCGACGTCGGCCGCGTGGCCGGCGCGGGCGTTTCTCCCCTCCCGTCGCACCCTTCACGAACGAGTCGAAATGCTCCGTCGAACCCCCGTTCCCCGCTCCCGATTGGCGACGCGAACCGCCGGTCCGCTCGCCGCCGTGGGCGTGCTGGCCGTCGCCGTGCTGGCCAGCGGCTTTCGCCCGGCGCCCGCCGCTGAGC
>NZ_WTPX01000335.1 GCF_013036045.1 Alienimonas chondri | reverse complement strand
CCGTCGGGCGGAAATCATAGACCGGGGATTCCAGCGGTTCGACCGCGTGCTCGGCGTTGGTGCAGTAGACGTTTTGTTTGACGGGCATCGAAAAACTTTCGGAGAGTGATAGAGAGGGGAAGGTGAGTTGATCTACGGGAGCGCGAAGCGCACTGTCGATCGGCTGGTCGCGGGTTCGATCCGTCGCAGTTTCCCGGCCGCCGCCAACGCGACGAGTTCCGCACGGACGGCGGTTTTCTCACGGCCGGCCGCCGCCGCGATCTTTTGAATCGACGCTGCGCGATCGGGCATGGAATATCGGGCGACGATTTGCACGAGGTCCGCGGCGTCGTCCGCGGGGCGGACGCTCCGGGCAGCGCCCGGCGGCGCGGCTCGATACGTCCGCCCCGAATAGATCGTGGGTCGCACGGCGATCAGACCCGACGCGACCAAGTCTCTCGCAATCCTGTCGACTTTGCCGACCGACCAACCCAAACGGGCAGCGATCTGGCCCCGGGTCGTTTGGCCGCCCTTCGGGACCAAACGCACGACGCGCAGCAACGTCGCCGCCGCGGCGGCGTCCGTAGACGTCGCGGGGGCGCTGCGCAGCGGCGGCGGTATGCTCGTGACGGTGCCCATCGTCTAAATCTCCATCGCCGCGGCTTTATTGCATCGCTCGGCGAATTCGGCCCGCGTGCGGGCTTCATACTCCACGACGTCGGCCCTGCGCTTTAGCTGGGCGGCATATTCCGGGTCGTTTTCGAGCCGGACGCGTTCGGCGTCTTTAACGTCGTCCGCGGCTTCGCGGGCCGCGTCGCGGAGTTTTTCGAGCTTTTCGAGCGCCGATTCCCACGACTCGCCGAGGCTTAGGCGGCCTTCGGCGAGCAGGTCGCGGAGTCGGTAAAAGGCGGCGACGGCGTTTTTGTGTCTCTGGACCCAGTAATTAAAGCGGTTCTCTTCGCGGAGGGAAACCGGCGCCTGATCGGCGTCGATATAAACCTGCGAGTCGCTAAAGCTGGCGCCGTTCTTATAGAAGGACATCCCAAGGTGCGCGGCGTACGCAAAATCTTTGCCGTTCCGTTCTTCAAATTGGTCCAGCAAGGAGACGTTAATTCCGGGTGTTCTGG
>NZ_WTPX01000334.1 GCF_013036045.1 Alienimonas chondri | reverse complement strand
CCCTCACCCCCAACCCCTCTCCCCCAAAAGGGGGCGAGGGGAGTTCACCAACTCCGGCGGCGGGACTTGAACTCTTCGCAGGCGGGTTCCCCTCACCACCACACCCGCGTGCGCACGGCGTCGATTAGGTCGTGGAGCCAGACGTAACCGATTGAACGCTCCCCGCAGCGGATGCGGGCAACGACCGTCGCCCCGGATCGTGTCTGCACGTCGGAGCCGCCGTCGGCGTTCGGGGGCGCCGTGATGGGAGCGAACACGCGGACGCTGGGTTCCACCCCGCCCGCTCCGGCGCCCGCGGGGCCGGCGGCGTGGGGTTCGACCGTCGGGTCGATCCGATCCGCGGTCGTACGGTAAGTCGGACCGGGGTCCGCGGCGAGGAGATAGGTCACGGGTAATGCGAGCGGTTCCTCGTTCTCCCCATCGTCCGTGTGCTCTGCGGCGGCGTCCAGCAGCGGGCCGGCGTGACGGTCGGGAACGAACAACTCCAGCCGCCAGGGGCCGGCGGTGTCGGCGACGGTCATCAGCCGTGCGCCGCGGGGTACGGGGCGGCCGGGGAGTCGCTCGGCGAGGCCCCACGTCAGCACCCGGCCGGCGATCGGGCTGGTCACCGTCAGTTCCTCCCGCTGGGCGTCCAGCAATTCCGTTTGCACGGCGAGGTGGGCGAGGCGTTCGACCAGTTCCCGCTCCTCCGCCGCCAGCCGACCGGCGTCGCCGCCGCCGGAACCGGCTTCGGCCGTCACGCCGGCGGCCCGCTCGGCCCGGACGGCGGCGAGGCGTTGCTCCGCGGTGTCCGCTTCCCCGGCGAGTTCCTCGGCCCGCAGTTCGAGCGTCGGATCGGCCAGGATCGCCAGCACGTCGCCGGCCTCGACCGGGCTGTCGTGACGCACCTTCAACTCCCGCACGATGCCGTCGCGGGGGGCGAACACGTCGCGGGAGACGGTCGGCACCAAGCGTCCGCGGGCCGTCACGTCGAAGGGCGCCCGGATGAGAATCAGCGCCGCGATCGCCGCGACGATCGCGGTCGCCAGCGGAACGGTCCACGGCAACCGCGAACGTCGCAGCGGCGCCGCGAGCCAGTGCAACATGCGTCCCAGCGGGCCTCGGCGGGCGGCGCCGCTGCGACGTTCGCGGTTGCCGTGGAC
>NZ_WTPX01000333.1 GCF_013036045.1 Alienimonas chondri | reverse complement strand
GCGGGGCAGGCGGCGCTGGCCGGCCGGCGGGTGGCGCTGGTGGGCTGCGGGGCGACCGGTTCGGTGCTGGCCGAAACGCTGGTGCGGGCCGGGGTCGGATTGAAGAGCGCCGGCGGCTGGATCCGGTTGATCGACCGGGACTTCGTGGAGCTTTCCAACCTCGCCCGTCAAACGCTGTATATGGAGGCGGACGCCGCCGCCCGGACGCCCAAGGCCGTCGCCGCAGCGGAGCGGTTGGCGGCGATTAATAGCGACGTCGCCCTCGACCCGCGGGTGGAAGATGTGACGGCGTCGAATATTGAACGCCTCGCCGAAGGGGCGACGTTATTGCTGGACGGGAGCGATAATTTCGAGGCCCGTTATCTCTTGAACGATCTCTCGTTAGAGTCCGGCGTGCCGTGGATTTATTGCGGGGCGGTGGGCGGCGGCGGGCGGGCGATGCCGGTGTGGCCGGGGCGCTCCGCCTGCCTGCGATGCGTGCTGCCGGACCCGCCCCCGCCGGGGGAAACCGAAACCTGCGACACCGCCGGCGTTGTGCTGCCGGCGGTCAATATCGCGGCGAGCTTCGCGGCGGGCTTCGCCTTGAAGATCCTCGCCGATCTGCCCGAGGGCGACGCCGGGTTCGTCGCCGACCCGCATTTATTAATGATCGACGCCTGGGGCGGCGACGTCCGCAAAGTGGGCACCCGGGCGCTGTTTCAAAGCGGCGAATGCCCCGCGTGCGGCGGCGGGAAAGCGGGTATTGATTTTGAAGCCGAACGGCTGTGGCTACGGGGCGGGCGCGGCTCCGGCAGCGCGACGCTCTGCGGCCGCGGCGGGGTTCAATTAGCGGCCCCGCCGGGCGGCGCGACGGTGGATTTAGAAGCGTTGGCGACCCGCTGGCGGCGTGCGGTCGGCGAGGAGCGCGTGCGGGCGAACCGCTTTTTAGCCGCGGTGCAGACGCCGCCGCTGGAAGCCGACGGTCCGACCGGGGAGGTGACGGTCTTCGCCGACGGCCGCACGATCGTCACCGGCACCACCGACCCCGCCCGCGCCCGGCAAGCGGCGAGCGAATGGTTCGGCGGGTAAAGGTTTTCGCTGGAAGGAGCCGGGGCCGTATTTCGGTCTCCCCTCGCCCCCTTTTGGGGGGAGAGGGGTCGGGGGTGAGG
>NZ_WTPX01000332.1 GCF_013036045.1 Alienimonas chondri | reverse complement strand
GCGCCGCCGACGCCCCGATCGACGGCGATCACCCCCACGCCCGTCTGGCGGGCCAGCGCCAGCAGGCCGACGCCGCAGCCCGCGAACACCGCCGCGTCCCAGCGATCCGGGATCCCGAAGTGCTCCAACAGGTTCCACACCGCCGCCGCCCCGGCGCCCGCGGCCAAGACCGGCACGACGCTCCACAGCCCAAACAGCCCTTCGTCCCGCACCACGCCGGTCCGTGCGTCCCGCCGCCGCCGCACGCTCGCGGCCAGGGAGTCCAGCGACACCAGCCCGTTGGCGATCGCCACCCAGATCGCCGCGGCGATGAGTCGAGAACCGCCCGTTTCTAAGGAGAACGGCGGCAGGAACACGACGCCGTTGCGGGCGATCTCCGCCAGTCCCGCGAACGCCGCGGCGCCGGTCAGCAGCGCCGCCCCGCCCCACAGCAGCGGCACGGCGAACGGGTCTTGGGCGAAGGGTTGTTCCTCTTGGAGCGGCTCCGGGCCGCCGTCGTCTTTCATCCGCTTGGGGAACAGGCGGAAGCCCTCGACGCTGAGAACACCCAATACGGCGAGCGTCCCCGCGACCCACAGCGGTTCGTCCAGCCGGTGCATCTGCCCCAGCGCCAGCACGGCGGTCAGCGTCACGCCGCCCTGCACGGCCAGCAGGAAGCGTCGATCACGCAGCAGCCAGACGGTCGCCGCCTGCAACGCCGCGCACCCTGCCGCCCACGCCCACAGCCCGCCGGTGATCGTCACGAGGTTCTGCGCCTCCAACAGCCAGAGATTGAGGGGCAGCGTCACGCAGGCCAGCCCCGCGGCGGCCAGTCCGGCCATGCGGTAGCGGGTTCTCGTGGCCAATCCCCAGCCGAGGACCAGCAGGGCGCAGCATCCGCCGATCAGGCTGGCGGCCAGCACCCGCGGGTCGTCGAACGCCCCCAGCGAGACCAACCAGACCAGCCCCCCGGCGATCACCAATCCGCCGCCGGTGCCCAGCAGCGCCCGGATCGTGCGGGGGTGCAGCAGCGCCGCGCCCGCGGTCGTCATCCAGGACGGCCAGGCGGGTTCGTGCTGCGAGTCGGGGGCGTACTGCGAATCCGGCGGCCCGTCCGGGGTGAATTGCGGCGAGGAGGTGGACACGGCGACGACCGGGGGTGCGCGGGGAC
>NZ_WTPX01000331.1 GCF_013036045.1 Alienimonas chondri | reverse complement strand
GGGTTGGGCGGGTCGAATCCCAACGTCGCCCGCTGGCTCGGGGACGTGCGGGGATATTTTCCGAAGTCCGTCGTGCAGGTGATGCAGCGGGACGCCCTCGACCGGCTGCACCTCACCCGCATGCTGACCGAACCGGAGTTGCTGGAGACCGTCGAGGCGGACGTGCACCTCGTCGGCACGCTGCTGTCGCTGGGCAAAGCGTTGCCGGCCGAGACGCGGGAGACCGCCCGGTCGGTGGTGCGCAAGGTGTGCGACGAACTCCAAAAAAAGCTCGCCGAGCCGATGCGGCAGGCGGTGACCGGGGCGCTCAATAAAGCGGTCCGCAATTATCGACCCCGGGCGGCGGAGATCGACTGGGACCGCACGATCAAGAAGAACCTGCACAATTACCTGCCGGAAACCGGCACGATTATCGCCGAGCGGTTGATCGGTCACGGCCGCAAACGCAGCGCGATGAAGGACGTCGTACTGTGCGTCGACCAGAGCGGTTCGATGGCCACCAGCGTCGTGTATAGCGGCATCTTCGGCGCCGTGCTGGCGAGCCTGCGGGCGGTGAAGACCAGCATGGTCGTGTTCGATACGGAGGTCGTGGACCTCACCGAACTCGCCGGCGATCCGGTCGATCTGTTGTTCGGCACGCAACTGGGCGGGGGAACCGATATCAACCGGGCCCTCGCTTACTGTCAGGGGTTGATCGAGCGGCCGGAGAAGACCGTGTTCGTTTTGATTACGGACCTCTACGAGGGCGGGAACCAGAAGCAGATGCTGCGGCGGGCGGCGGAAATCGTGGAGAGCGGCGCTCGGGCGGTCTGCTTGCTGGCGCTGTCGGACGAGGGCGCCCCGATGTTCGACCAGAAGAACGCCCGGGCGCTCTCCGACCTCGGCATTCCCAGCTTCGCCTGCACCCCGGACCTGTTCCCCGATCTGATGGCCGCGGCGCTGAAGGGCGACGACCTCACCGGCTGGGCCGGCGGCCACGACATCAAACTGGCGGGGGTGTGAGCGCGAAACCTTCCCCCCTCTCCCTTGAGGGAGAGGGGCCGGGGGGGAGGGTGACGAGCCTTCACACGCGGTCGTTCACGGGCTTCGGAGCGAACGCAGCGTCCCGGACGCTTCGAGCGTCCGGGACGCTCGATCACTCGGCAATCGGACGGTGAAAGCCCCCTCACCCC
>NZ_WTPX01000330.1 GCF_013036045.1 Alienimonas chondri | reverse complement strand
GACCGCCTGCGCGCCGACGCCGCCGCCGCGGACGGCGCCAAGACCGACGCGGACGCCCGGCTGGAAGAAGAGGAGAACCGTCTCGCCGTCGCCCAGTCTGCCGCAGACAAATCCGCCGCCGTGGCCGCCGCCGCCGGGGAGCGGTTCCGCGCGGCGGCCTCCCGGCTGGCCGACCTGCACGCGGTGCGGTCCTCCTTGCTGAAGGCCCGCGAGAAACTGGCCCGTCGACTGTCGGAACTCCGCGAGCGGCACGGCGCCGGCGCCGCGCGGCTGGCGATCCTCAATGAACTGGACGAACGCGGCGAGGGCGTCGGCGTCGCCCTGCGTGAGGTGCTGCGTCGGGCGCGGGCGGCGACGGCGCCGCCGTGGTCGCTGGTGCGCGGGACCGTCGCAGAACTGCTCGATTGCGACCTGGACGACGCCGCCCTGCTGGAGGTCGCCCTGGGCGAACGGGCTTCGCTGGTCGTGATCGACGACTTCGACGCCCTGCTGCCCCACCTCGAACGCCACAGCGCCGAGTACCGCAGCCGCGTCGGCTATTTCTCCCGGCGGGATCTCACCGCGGGCGGCGCGGCCGACTCCGCCGCGGGCCTGCGTGGATTCAAGCTCATCGACACCCGTGGCCGCGGTCCGGGGCAGCCGTGGGCGAGCGGAGGACGTCAGTCCTCTGAGGTCTTCGGCGGCCCAGAATCGTTCGCCACACCGCCAAGACACGGAGGGCTGACGCCCCCCGCTCGCCAAGACTTGAACGGCCTCCCCGGGATCGTCGGCCCGGCGGTCGACCTTGTTACGCCGGACAATGCCTTCCCCGAACTGGCAGAGCGACTGCTGGGGGACACCTGGGTCGTCGAATCGCTGACGGACGCCGCGAAGCTGTCCGGCGGGGCCGGACGCGGGCGGCGGTTCGTCACGCGCGGGGGCGAGTTGCTGGAAGCGGGCGGCGTGCTGGTCGTCGGCCCGCCGCGGGGGGAAGCGGCCCTGCTGACCCGTACGGCCGAGCGGCGCCGGTTGCGGGCCGAACTGGATCAGACCGCCGCCGCGCTCGCCGGCGGCGCGGAGCGCCGCGATGCGCTGGGCGAGAAGCTGACGGAAGTCGAAGCCGCGCTGGATGGGGCGACGCGGGAGAAAGAGGAGGCCGCCGCCGCCCTCGCCGCCGCCGACCGCGACCGGGATCGCACCGGGGA
>NZ_WTPX01000033.1 GCF_013036045.1 Alienimonas chondri | reverse complement strand
GCGGCGGCGTGAGCGGCGGTCCGCTCGGCGAGTTCCTCGTTCGCCCGTTCCAGCAGGGCCGCGTCGCGGTCCGCCTCCGCGGTCGCCTCCGCCAGTCGCACGGCGGCGGCGGTGCGGTCGCGATCGAGTCGGGCCGCTTCGCCCTCCCATTCCGCCACGCGATCCCGGCCGGCGGCGGCGGCGGCGAGGTCCGCGGCCAAGCCGGAGCGAACCGCATTCGCGGCGCTCTCCGCATCGCGCCGGCGGGCGTCGGCGGCGGCGAAGGCGGAATCCAGTTCCTCGCCCGCCGCGGCCAGTTCGGCGATCTCCGCGGCGAGCGCGGCGGACTCCCCGTCGTCTCCTCCCGCATCGGCGCGGGCGGCGGCCCGGTCGGCTTCGAGCGCCCGCCATTCATCGCAGGCCAGGCCGACCCACCAGCGGCGGAGCTCGGCGTCCAGTCGCTTCCATTCGCCGGCCTTTTTGGCTTTGGAACGGGTCGCGGAGAGCTGCGCCTCGACTTCATCCGCGACGTCCGTGAGCCGCAGCAGGTTCTGCTCCGTGCGGGCCAGCCGACGTTCCGCCTCGTCCCGTTTCGCCTTGAACCGGGAGACGCCCGCGGCTTCCTCGAACACGGCCCGGCGGCCCGCGGCGTTCGCTTCGAGCAGTTGGGCGACGCGGCCCTGTTCGATGATCGCGTAGGTCGCTCCGCCGGCGCCGGTGCCGGCGAACAGGTCGCGGACCTCTTTCAACAGTGCCGATCGGCCGTTGAGGAGGTATTCGCTGTCGCCGTTCTGCCAGACCTTGCGGCCGACGGAAACGTTGCCGCGTTCCGCGCCGGGCAGCCACCCGCTTTTGTTGCAGAAGGTGAGCGTCGCCTCCGCGCTGCCGGAGGCTTTGCGGCCGGCGGAGCCGTTGAAGATGACGTCCGTCATCTTCTTGCCGCGGAGGCTCTTGGGGCTTTGATCCCCGAGAATCCATTTGACGGCGTCGATGACGTTCGATTTGCCGGACCCGTTGGGGCCGACGACGGCGGTCACGCCGGGGTGGAACTCGAACCGGGTGCGGTCCGCGAACGACTTGAAGCCGGCCAGTTCGAGGGAGCGGAGCATGATGACCCTCGGCGTCGGGACGCCCCGTTACTGGGCGTCAGGTTGAGGATTGCGTCCTCTTGGGGATGCGGGCGTCGCTTGCGGTTTCGCGGCGCTCCACAGCTCTCGGACGCTGCGAAACCGCAAGCGTTCGTCGGAGACACAATCCTCGGTCTGATCCTTCAGTAACAGAGATCTATTCGACGTCCGCCCCCCAGTCTTCGTCGGACAGGTCGCGGCTGAAGGCGTCGCCCACGCCGCTGAACAGGTTCTTGAACTTCGACCCGATCCCCTCGGACTCCGGCTGTTCGATCATCGGTTCCGGTTCGGTCGGCGCCGCTTCCGCGGTGCGGGGCGCGCCCGTCTCGACCTCGCCCGCGGTCCCGGTTTCGTTTTCCTCGGCGTCGTCCGACGACTCGTCGACGGACTCTTCGCCGTCGAGGTCGTCCGGCTCGAACCGGTCGAACGCGTCCGGACTCTCCGGGGCGGCGGTGGATCGGTACAGGTTCGGGGTGAGGCCGCCGGAGCCGACCGGGGCGCTGCCCCCGCCGTCGCCTTTGCGGCGGTAGACGCGGCCGCCGGCGGGCAGGGCGTCGATCGCCAGTTGGCCGGGCAGGTTGTGCTGGGCGTCGGCTTCCTGGAGGAGGCCGGCGATGTCCGGGTAGGAGGCGCCCAGTTCCACGCAGGCGGCGATGACCTCGGAGATCTTCGTGCTGGTCTCGCGAACGTCCTCGCGGCCGGGAACGATCAGCGAGATCGTCACCGTATCTCCCCGCGGCGGGCAACCGACCAGCAGGCGACCGGCCCGCAGCGTCAGGGGGGCGACGAACCGTTGGTCCGGGCCGAACAGCACGACCTCGGCCCGGCGGTTGTGGTTGATGTGGACCAGCGGATCGAGCGGCTGGGCGTCGTTCTCGACGACGTCTTCGAGGTCCAGCCCGCCGCCGTCGACCCGCACCGGGTGCAGGTGGAACAGCATGGGGCCGGTCGGGCGGCCGGTGATCTCATCGATCGCCCGCATCGGGATGTGGTTCAGGTAGGCGTCGTCCGGCGCGACGGACCAGAGGGCGCGGAACGCCCCGTAGCGAGTCTCGGGCAGCGGATCGGCGAGGAGGCTGCGCAGCTGCGTGGCGGCCTGCGGTCCGCCGGCGGCGGCGAGCGCCGCGAGGGCGTACACGCGGAACGCCGGCTCGTCCCGGGCGGCGTCATGCAAGATCTCCAGCCCGTCGCTGCGTCCGAGATACGCCAACGCCACGGCGGCGTGGAAACGCACCTCTTCATCCTCGCTGGCGATGCCTCGTTTGAGGATCGGCACCGCTTCCTCGCCCACCGCTTCGAGACGGATCGCGGCGACCTCGGCGGTCGGGCCGGCCAGCAGTTCCTCTTCGAGCTGTTCGAGCCTCAGCCGGCGGGCGACGGGCCGCTCGTTCATGGCGATGCTGTCCACGACGCGCAGGAAGCGGGGGAAGTCCTCCTGATAGATCTCCGGCACGTCGAGGGTGATTTTGACGTCCGTGTGGGCGTGGGCGATCGACTCCAGGGCGCCGCCGGGGCCGCGGCGGTTAAAGCGTTTTCCGATCGCGGTGACCACCTTCTGCACCATGCGCGACTGCTTGTAGCGGTGGTGCATCCGCATCTCCAAGGCGCGGTCGACCTTGGTGATGCCGCCGCCGAGCACCTTGCCGCGCGACAGAGTCGCCCGACGGGCGGCCGGGTCGTCGCTGGCCCGAACCAGTACGGGACCGGTCGCGGAGGCGAGGGTTTTCCCTTCGCGGAAGGCGCCGTTGAAGGTGGCGCCCTCGGTCAGATCGCATTCCAGCAGCCAGCCGCCGGACAGATCGGTCGCGTTGGAACCGGGGGGAATGCGGACTTCGACATCCAGCGGCTCGCTCTTGTCGACCAGCGGGGGGATGTACGCGGTGACGGCGACCAGGGCGGTGTCCTTGCGGGCGAGCAGTTCCTTACCGCCGGTGATGCCGCGGGTCTTGATGTCGTCCAACAGTCGGGTGCGATACTCGCCCGGCACGGGGTTGCCGCCGGTGCCCTGCAGTCCGGTGACCAGCCCCACGCCGGAGACGACGACCGCATTGCGGCCGGTCACGCTGGTGTACTGGCCGACGTATTTCGTCTCGATGGTGACGCTGGACTCTTCCAGGCCGCTCCATTTCTCCTCGGCCCGCTTCGCCGCCTCGTCTTCCGCGAGGGGATTGATCGCGGCGAAGGTGTCCCCGTCCGGCAGGGAGAAGACCGCGCAACCGGGCAGCCCGGCGAGGGCCACGAGTCCGGCGAGCGCCCCGCAGACCGCCGCCGCGGCGGTGAGCGACGAGCGCGCCGCCCGCAGCGGGGCCGCCCCGCTTGTCTTCAGGTCGGTGGGCTGCGCGGCGGGGCCGGCCATGGCGGAACCTTGCGGACGATCGGCGGACCGCTTCCGGGGCCGATCGAGACCGGGCCGACGGGAGCGAATCTGGGGGAGCGGCGGGTCGTAGGTCGGACGGGCGGCGGCGGTCAACGGCGGCCGCGCCCGAACCGTCCGTCCGCGGCCCTTTTCAAACACTTCGCGCCCCAGGGTCGCTACCCTTTCGCCGATGCTTTGGCGGCCCGATCCCCCGTTGCGCTTCCTCAAGCCGGCGACCGTTTGCCGTCGATGCGGGGCCGAATTGAGTGGGGAAGGGACCTTCACACTGTGCCTCGCCTGCGACGATCCGGCCGAGGCGTTCCTCGATCCGAACCCGGCCGACGCACATCGCGCCGCGAATCGGCTCGCCGGGCGGCGGTTCGCTCATTGCCGGGCCGTGTTGGACGCCGCGGAGGCCGCCGGGTGGACGTTGTACCGCTCCGAACGCAGCGCCCGCAGCCTCAGTCTGTACCTCGAACACTTCCGGCCACAGGCGAGCGGCGACCCGACCGCCTACCGCAAGACGCGGGTCAGCGACCACGACCGCCGTCCCCGGTCTCGCTCGGGACGGGGCGGCAGCAGCAGCTTCGCAGAAGATTGGGCGGATCTGTCCGGCGAGTTCGTCTTCGATCCGACGCTCGCCGGCCCCGAGGCCGCGGAGGCGCTGGCCGAGGTGAGGGCCGAAGCCGCTGCCCTGTTCGCGTGGCCGTGAGGCCGCTTCCGCGATTCCCGGGCGGACCGCGTGCGGCGGGACGCTCGGTTCGCTGAGGTGCGACGTGCGATCAGCCGGGCTTGCGGCCCGAAGCGGTCGCCAGTCCCCAGAGCAGGCCATGTCGCCAGCGTTCGACGCGGACGTCGTTCAGCCCCGCGTCTCCGAGCGCTTCGGCCATGGCGGATGCCGTCAGCGTCCGCCCCAGGGGGCGCCGCGTGATTCTCAGCCAGAGGAGAACGCCGCGCGTCGTCAGGGCGCCGCCGTCCCAGTCCGTCCACACCACCACGCCGCCCGGTCTGACGACCCGCGCCAACTCGCGCACGCAGGCCGCGGGGTCGTCCGCATAGTGCAATGCGGAGTTCGTGACCGCCGCATCGAACGTCTCGTCGGGGAAGGGCAGCGCCGCCGCGTCGCTCCGCACCAACGGCGTCCTTCTCAACCGGTTCCGAGCCGCCGCGAGCATCTCCGCGGAGCGGTCCAACCCGACCGCGTTCGCCCCGTGCTCGGCAAGATCCTGAAGCATGACCCCGGTCCCGCAACCGACGTCCAGCGTCCGCCCCGGCTGGCTCGTTCTGTTCCGCAACACCCGCAACGTGCGATCCGCGGTCGCCCGGTTGTATTCGGCCCAGTCGCGGTCGTAGTTCTCCGCGAGGGCGGCGTATTCGGCGTCAGGCGACTCGGGAGGCGCTGCCACGGATGTGCAATGAAAGCGTCGGAGATTAGCGGGCCAGCGCGGTCGTCGCGGCGAAGAGTTCGTCCTCGTCCGGTTCGCGATAGCCGGGCTGGCCCTCGGGCGGCAGTTCGATGCGGTTCTCGCCGACGAGATCGTACACCCCGCCGCCGACCGGCTCGGCGAACTGGCGGAACCAGATCATCGCCGCGACGTTCGGCTGCGGATCGTACAGGCGAATGTCGACGCCCCGCTCCCGCCAGTCGTACAACATCCCGAAGAATCCGCTGGGGATGTATTTGACGTGGGAGAGGTCCACGCCCACCGCGGAATGCCCCTCCGTCATGATGAGCAATTGCAGGGACTCCCGGAGCAGCGACAGATCGGCGCCGTCCCAGATGTCGACGCAGCCCAAATCGAGCACGTGGAAGCCGGCGCGATCTTCAATCGTGATACGGTCGAAGCGATTGGCCATGGGATCGGACTCGTTGCGGGGAAGGTTCGGTCGGCGGAAGGCTGGATAACGCGGCAACTCGCGGGCCGATCGGCCCGGTCGGGCCGGCTGGTCTGTGTAAAGCTATGTCAGGGAGTGGGATACGGGGCGGGAAATTTTGAGATCAGTCTTTCGGAAGATCAGGAAGTGTGCGGATTGTGCAACGTTCTGATCCGGTGGTGTTGCGTTTTCGCGACGTGGCGTGGGCGGGGCGAAGCGCGACTCGGTGGCCGGCGGCGGGGGGTTCCTTAGAATCCCGGCTCCCGGATCGTCGCCTGCCGATCCCCCTCCGCCTGAACTGTTCGCCCAGAGATCGCCCCGTGAGCGCTGCCGCACCGAAGACTGCACCGGCCGCCGATTCGAGCGCCGCCGCGGGGGCGGCCCAACCGCTTGGCGTCGGCGTGCCGGACGCCGGCGCCGGGGAGTTGCCCTCGCCTGGCAGCCCGGACTGGGTGCACCGCTTCTACTTCGACCCGAACAGCGCCGACCCCGCCGGCCCGGCGCCCGACGAGGCCGTCGCGAACTGCAAGGCGATGCTCGACGCCCACACGCGGGCGATGGTCAAGTGGCACTTCAGCCCGGAGACCGGCAGCCCGTTCTGGCTGGAGAAGGCGAAGACGTACGACTTCGACCCGCTGGCGATCACGGACTTCGACGGCCTCAAGCAGTTCCCGATCTTCGAGGACGACTGGCTCCGCGGGGGACCGGTTCGTCGCTGGCTGCCCAAGGGGCTCGAAGGGAAGCCGCTGTACGTCTTCGAGACCGGCGGGACCACCGGGACGCCCAAGTCGCGGCTCGTCGCCGAAGACCACTGGATCGACTACGAACTATTCAGCGACACGCTGCCGGAGGACAAGTTTCCGATGGGCAGCGACTGGCTGATGCTCGGCCCGTCAGGTCCGCGTCGCTTACGGCTGGCGGTGGAGCACTTGGCCCAGCACCGTGGCGGCATGGCGTTCTGCGTCGACCTCGATCCGCGGTTCGTGGTCAAGAGTCTGAAGGCCGGCAAGGCCGACGTGGCGAAGGACTATCAGAAGCACGTCATCGACCAGGCTTGGATTGTCCTGACCAGCGGTCATGACGTGAAGTGCCTGTTTACGACCCCCAAACTGCTCGAAGCGCTGGCGATGCGGGCGCTCGACGAGGGCACCTCGCTGGCCGAAATGGGCATCACGGGGATCTTCGGCGGCGGCACGGAGTTCACGCCGCAATGGTATAAATTCGCCACCGAGGAGTTGTTGGAAGGCAAGGTGTACCTCACCCCGACCTACGGCAACACGCTGATGGGCCTCGCCTGCGGCAAGCCGTTCAAGCCGGAAGATAATTACAAAATTACCTATTACGCCCCCCAGCCGCGGGCCGTCACGGAAGTCGTCGACTTCAAGGATCACACGCAGGCCGTCGACTACGGCGCCACGGGCCGCGTGAAGCTGTACACCCTCACCCCGGAACTGTTCATCCCGGGCTTCCTGGAGCGGGACGAGGGCGAACGGGAGAAGCCCTGCGGCAAGTATCCCTGGGACGGCGTCAGCGGCGTGCGGCCCTACCACGTCTTCGCCAAGAAGACGACCGTCGGGGTGTATTGAGATGTGAAGAAGCCGCTTTGAATGCGGCTCTCTCGATGTTGAACGCTGCCGAACGCTCCGCCTTTCTTACTTACGTTAAAGATCATGCTCGAACTCCCCGTTCTCCGTTTCGGCACGCCGTACGAATCCCTCGAAAAGACGCAGGTCAAGAACTTCGAGACCGGCGAGGTGCTCGCCGAGGTGCATCAGGCGAACGCCGGCGTCCTCCGCATGGATATGCGCAAGGCGCACAACGCCCGGGCCGCCCTGCGGAAGATCGACCCGGCGACCCTCGTGAAGATGTGCGGCGAGGCGGGCGAGTATTATCTGAACGGCACATTGGAGGTCGGCACCGGCACGCAGACGCAGGACGACTTCTGCGCCCTGCAAAGCGCCAGCACCGGTCTGCCGGTCGAGATGTGCCGAGCGAACATGCACAAAGCGGCGTTCGTCTTGAAGGAGATGGATAACATCCTCGACGCCCTCACCCGCGGCTTGCCGCTGGACGTGCTGGCGAAAGGCTACGGCGTGGAGGATCGCGGCGTGACGGTGAGTTATCAGGCGAACAGCCCGGTGCTCGGCTGCGTGCTGCCCAGTAACAGCCCCGGCGTGCATACCCTCTGGCTGCCGGTGATCCCGATGCAGATCGGGCTGGTGCTCAAGCCCGGCTCGACCGAACCGTGGACGCCCTATCGCATGCAGGCGGCCTTCTTGAAAGCCGGCATCCCCGCGGAGGCGATCGGACTATATCCCGGGCCGCATGAGGTCGGCGGGGCGATCACGGAACTCGCCGGCCGCAGCATGATCTTCGGCTCGCAAAAGACCGTGGAACAATACGCCGGCAACCCCGGCGTGCAGGTGCACGGCAGCGGTTTCAGCAAGATCTTGATCGGCGAAGACAAGATCGACGATTGGGAGTCGTACCTCGACCTGATGGAGACCAGCGTCTACGCAAACTCCGGCCGCTCCTGCATTAATTGCAGTAGTATCTACGCCCCCCGACACGGCGCCGAGATTGCCGACGCCCTCGCACGACGCTTGGCGAAGCACGAGCCGAAGGCGATGGCCGACCCCGACGCCGGCCTCTCCGCCTTCACTACCGAAGGCGTCGCGGAAGCCGTCAGCGGGATGATCGACGACGAACTCAAGACCCCCGGCGCCGAGGAGGTCACCGCGAAGTACCGCACCGGCGAGCGCCTGGTGCAAAAAGGATCGCACGACTTCTTGAAGCCCACCGTGATCCACTGCGACAGCCCGGAGCATCCGCTGGCGAACACGGAATATATGTTTCCGTTCGTCTCCGTCGTGGACTGTCCTCAGAAGGACATGTTGAAGAAGATCGGCTATACGCTGGTCGGCACCGCACTGACGGACGATGCGGACTTCAAGGACCAATTGCTGGACGCGACGCATATCGATCGCCTCAACATCGGCCCGGTGCCGACGGTCGCTTTGAACTGGCTGCAGCCGCACGAGGGCAACATCGTCGAGTTCCTGTACCGGGCGAGAGCATTCCAGACGGAAGCCCCCGTGCCCGTCGCCAAGCAATTGGAGACGGCGTAAGGGCGCGAGCGCCGCAATGAAAACACCGGCCCGGGGCGATGCCCCGGGCCGGCGTTCGGTTTTTCGACATAATTGGCGACGTGCGACTCAGAACTCATCGCCGCTGATCACTTCGCCGGCGTCACGAGTTCCCAGTCCGCCCCACACGCCGTAGGGGCTTTTGCCGGTGGCGACCATCGCTTCGCTGGCGCGTCCAGCGGTGACGGTGTTGATCGTCTCGGAGATCGCGCGGACGGAGCCGTCGCACAGCACCGCCTGCACGATGCCGGTGTGATAGCTGCCGGCCGAGACGATGGAGTCTTCCCAGGGGGCGCCGTTGTCGGTGCAGCTCGGGCCGTTGGGCGCCATGATGGTGGTAAAGCCCGTGGCGTGACCGCCCCAGTCGGTGTAGGAGCCGCCTCGATCCGAGAGCGGCCCGGCGGGGTAGCGTCCCGGGTTATCGGGATCGGAGGCCGCAGTCAGGCAGTTGCCGGGGTTGGGGTAACCGGTGTTGTTGTTGTAAGGGCCGATGTTGACGTCCCGCATGACGCCGCCCTGCCAGGTCCGTCCGGAATAATTTCGACCGATCTCGGCGTAGAGCAGGGTGTTGACCGTTCCGTCGCGAGCGTCGGCGAGGCCCAACCAGCGACCGCCCTGGGCCATGCCGCGGCAGGGGATGTCGTTGCGGTCGATCACGGCCGATGAGTTGTCGCCCCAGTTAATCGCGTAGTTCGTATCGGCGATAGTATTGGGGTCGGTCCGAGTGCCGTCGCTGGGGCACAGCAGCGTGGCGACCTGAACGCGCCACGGCGGGTAATCGCTGGAGTAGTGATTGTTGCCGAAGGGGGGGAAATCGATGGTGCCGTCGGGCGGGTCGGTCGTGTCGAGCGGAGCCTTGACCTGGTTCCAAAGGGCGGGCTGGTCCATGTAGGGCAGCAGCATCACGAGGAAGCTGTAGCCGGGGTCGTTCGGGTCGCTGGGCCGGTTCAGGGCTTGAGAGCCGCCGGCCGGAAAGTATTTGTAGGTGCTGTGATAGTTATGAGCCGCCAATCCCAATTGCTTGAGGTTGTTCTGGCACTGACTTTTGCGGGCGGCTTCGCGGGCCTGCTGCACGGCGGGCAGCAGCAGCGAAACCAGAATCGCGATGATCGCGATGACCACCAGCAGTTCGATCAGCGTGAAGCCGGATCGGTTGCGCGATGGGTTGAGTTGGGGCGTCAGCTGTGAACGCCGGGGCAGGGAGACCATTGAAGGCGCTTTCGGAACGTGAGAAAGGGGAGCGGCGGGAGCGACGCCTGAAAGGGAAGTCCAAGCTCTTGGCCCGCAGCGAACGAGTGGTCGCGAAATGACGGGTGCGACAAGCGTGACGTACAGTCGTAGTCTGATCGGGGGTGACAATCAAGGCGCTGCCGATGCATTCCCGTGGGACGCACGCTCTGCGGGTGGCTTCTCGGCAGGTTCTCTGTATCGTTTGGCCGTTCAAACCCCTTCCAGTTCAGGAGTTCCCGTGTCTCGCCCCGTACGCCTCACCACAGCCCGGTTTTCTGTGACGTCCATTCTCAGTCAGGCGATTCTTTTGGCTGCGACCCTCGTTCCGCTCGCCTTGGCGGGGTGCGGCGACGCGGATCCTGCTGCGGACGATGTCGTCAACGAAGACGGCAGCCGGGTGACTGACCCGGGCTTCGCCCCGGAGGCCGCCCGCGAGTGACGGATCGCTCGGTGGCGAGAGGTCATTCCTGAGGCAGAGCGTCTCGGCGATGCGAGGGAAGTCGCATCGCCGGTCCTGCCGGTGCCTTCCGGCAACCCGATTCCCATTGGCGGAGTCGGTGCGGATCGGCGCCGTGGCGACGGCCTCCCTTGTTCACTCGCGACACGATCTCTCGGGCGCCGTGTCTAAAACGCTCGCCGGGAGCAGGTGGCGCCGGGTATCGTTGATGCGTCATGCTTCGCTTCAAAATCGCCGACGCCCCGGGCGAGTTCGAGCAGATTCACCGGCTGAACCATCGCACGTTCGTCGGCGAGATTCCCCAGCACGCTCCGCAGCCCGACGGACGGCTGATCGATCGGTTCCACGTGGAGAACCTCTACGCCGTCGCCCTGCGAACTGATGCCGAGGCGCCGGGCGGCGAGCGGGTCGTGGGCATGACGGTGCTGCGGGGACGCCGGCCGTTCTCGTTGGACGGCAAGCTGCCGGATCTCGACGAGCGACTCGCCCGCCTCCCGCCGCATCGGCGGCCCTGCGAGGTGCGACTGTTGGCGGTCGATCCTGCCGAACGGAGCGGCGCGGCGTTCCGCGGGTTGGCCGAGACGCTGCTTTCCGCGGCGGTTGAGGAGGGGTACGACCTCGCGTTGATCTCCGGCACCCCGCGTCAGGCTCGGTTGTACGCGCATCTCGGGTTTGAACCCTTCGGCCCGCGGGTCGGCACGGAGGCGGCTCCCTATCAACCGATGTTCCTCACCCCGCAGGCGCTGCGACGGAACCGTCGCGCGTTCCGCGTCGCCCTGCCGGGTTCAAGCGAGGTTGCCACGGCAGAAGAGGGAGCTGGGGCGACCGATGGGGATCAATAAGGAGGCGGCGAGCGTGAACCTATTGCCTGGCCCCGTGCCGCTGTCCGCGACGGTGCGGGCCGCATTGGCCGGGCCGGAGCGCTCGCACCGCGAGCCGGCGTTCCAGATCGACCTGGAGCGACTTCGCGACGACCTGTGCGGGCTCGCCGGCTTCCGTCGGGACGCCGGACGCGGGGGGGCGGACGTGCAAGTTCTGACGGGAACGGGCACCGCCGCGAACGACGCGGTCGCCGGTCAACTCTCGCTGCGCCCCGGGCCGGGGCTGGTGTTGTCGAACGGGGAGTTCGGCGAGCGGCTCATCGATCATGCGGAACGCTGGCGACTGGATCACGCGGTCTGTCGGCAGCCGTGGGGTGCACCGTTTGATCAGAACGAAGTGACGAACGCCGCCCTCGCGGCGGAGGCACGGTGGATCTGGGCCGTCCACGGGGAGACCAGCACGGGCGGCCTGAACGACTTGCGGATGCTAAAAGCGGTCGCTGCGAAGACCGACGCGGCGTTGGCGATCGACGCGATCAGTTCATTGGGCGCGACGCCGGTCGACCTGTCCGGCGTTTCGTGGGCCACGTCCGTGAGCGGGAAGAGTCTGCGGGCGCCGCCCGGTCTGGCGTTCGTGTTCCATGCCCGGCCGCTTGCGTCGCCGGGGCGCTTGCCGCGGGCGTTGGATCTCGGCTGGTACGCCGCCTGCGACGGGGTGCCGTTCACGCTGTCCTCTTCGCTCGTCGCGGCGACCGCGGCGGCGCTCGACGAGGTCGAGGCGCCGCAGCGGTTCGCCGAGGTCGCGGCGCTATCGAATCGACTGGTGGCGGGCATCCGTACCGCGGGACTGGTTCCGTTCGCTCGCGAACCTTGGCTGCCGGGCGTGGTGACGATCGTCGTTCCCCCTCCGCATACGAACGAGGACTGGATCGAAGCTCTGGCGACGGCCGGGGTCCGGGTCAATCGCAGCGGATACCTGCGTGAACGGTCTCTGATGCAGTTTGCGGTGTTCGGAAGGGCGACCGCGGCCGACGTGGATCGTCTCGCTGGCCTTCTCCGACGCTTCGCGGGCGGGGGGTGAACGGTCCGCTTCTGCCGACCATGGCGGTTCTCCGGGATGTCGGGTGTAGCGGGAGCCGCCGGACGGCCGATGTGGCGTTACGACCGCCCCTGCCCGCACGATCGAACTCCGCCTGCCGGGCGGATTCGCTCGGGGGCCGCCACTCTCCTGGAGCCGCCCGATGATCGACGCTCGCAACCCCCGCCCGCTGATCTCGGGGCAAGCGGCGCCTGGTCTCGATCAGACCGATCCGGGGCCAACGCGACGCCGCACGCGATCGGTATTGCTTCGAAGGGCGCTGGGCGCCGGGGCGTTGTGCGCCGTGCCGGCGCTCGGCTGGGCGCAGGACGGGGCGGGGGCGGCGAACGCGCCTCGGAGTTCCGCGACGCCGAACGAGGCGATGTCGGCGATCGAAACGCCGGCGGCCGCGGCGCCCGACGCCGAAGCCGCGGCGCCGGAATCCGTCGTCCAGCTTTCCGAGCCGACGACGCGAACGGAGATCGTCAAAACCTACGCCAAGCGGGTGTTGTTGCCCCCGGGTATGAAGTGGACGGACGCCGGCGGGTTCGACGAGAACGTCGTCACCGTCACTGCGGACGACAACACGTCGTTGCGGCTCTACGCCGCCAGTCCCGGCGTGACGCAGGTCGATCTGCTGGCCGTGGATGCGGAGGGCAATCCGCAGACGTTCTCAATCGAGGTGCTCGTCACGGCCGACGCCCGCGCCCTGCAGGCGGCGATCAATCGGTTGTTCCCCGGGACCGCGGTGGAGGTCTACGGCCTCACCGATACCAGCGTGGTGCTGCGAGGCTGGATCACCCGGCCGGAGCAGGTCTCCCAAATCGTGGCGGTCGCCGGCCAGTACTTCCCGGCGGAGAATATTCTGAACCAGATGCGCGTCGCCGCCCCGCAGCAGGTGCAGTTGAACGTCGTCTTCATGGAGGTTCAGCGGAGCAAGGCTCAGGAGATGGGCCTGAACCTCAGCTGGTTCGGCGAGAGCGGATTCTTCAGCAGCACCGTGGGCGACGTCGTGCCGCTGGCGGGCATCGGCGGCGTCGGGTCCGGCACGACCGGGATCCCCCTGGGCGGTTCGCCGAGTTTGCAGTTCCCCGCGGCGGCCATCGCCAACCCGACCATCGCCGCCGGCGTGGTCGGAGCGAGCGGCGTCTTCCAGGCGTTTCTGCGGGCGCTGCGTGAGGAACGTCTGTTGAAGGTGCTCTCCGAGCCGGTGCAGGTCTGCAGCAACGGGCGCCCCAGCTACTTCCAGGCGGGCGGCGAGTTCCCGATTCCCATTCCTCAGGGCTTGGGCAGCGTGGGCATCGAATACCGCCCCTACGGCGTCGAATTGGCCGCCGTGCCGATCATGCTCGGCGGCGGGCGGGTTCGCTTGGAATTGGCCGCGTCGGTCTCCGACCTCGACTTCTCCCGCGGAACCACGATCTCCGGTACGACGGTCCCGGGGCTGACGCAGCGGCAGACGAACACGCAGGTCGAACTGGAGTTCGGCAAGACGCTGATGATCGCCGGGCTGATTCAAAACACCCAGCAGGCCGCCACCCAGAAGACCCCGATCCTCGGCGAGTTGCCGTGGGTGGGAGCGGCGTTCCGACGGGTCAAATTCGAGGAAGCGGAGACCGAACTCGTCATTCTCGTGACCCCGCACCCGGTCGCCGGATTGAACCCGGACGACGTGCCCTGCGGCGGACCCGGTCGCTTCTCCGCCGCGCCGACCTCCCGCGAACTGTTCGGCCTCGGGCTGATGGAAGTTCCCGGAGCCGATCCGTGCGGCCCGAACAGCGGCCCCGGGTGTCCTCCCAACGTCGTCGGCCCGTGCGACACGGGCTGCGCCGCCGCCCCCGGAGGGTTCGTCGGCCCCGGCATCCCCGCCGGCGGCATGGACTCGCAAGGCTTCCCCCCGGCGTACTCCGACGTTCCGCCGACGTCGTCCCCGTATCCGTCCGGCGTCCCGTTCAATCCGAGCGGCGTCCCGCTGTCGAGTCCGAACCTCAGCCTCCCCCAGTCGATCCCGGGGCAGCCGTACCCGGGGCAGCCGAGCCCGGGCGAGTCGTACCCGTCGTCGCCGTCCCGGTCCTCGCCCTCGCTGTCCTACCCCGGCTCGACGACGCCGTCGCCGGCCCTGCCGAGCGAGCCGGCCCCCGCGCCGATCCCGGTGGAGAAAGACTCCGGCACGGACCGCGAGGCGAGCCGCTTCGCCCCGGCGCTGGGGTGGAATTCCCTGCGTTCGGCGATGGCTCCGGCGAGCTACCAAACCACGCCCGGAACGCAGGCCGGGGCCTCGAACGTCGCCCCGGCCGGGTATGAGACGAACGAAGCGACCGCGACCGGATTCAACCGGTTCGGACTCGGCTCGTTCGGCGCCGGTCGCGTGACGGCTCCGACGCCGGTCCGTCGCTGACCCGGTCTGCATTTTCGGCCCGCACGCGGCTCCGTCAGGACGCACGCTTGCGTCGGCGCTTCCCGGGCTCGCCCCGCCACCCTCCTTTACGCCCTGTATTTTCGATGAACGACGTCACCCGCTTAGCGCTGGTCGACCCGGACGATCGGACCCGCCGGGACGTGAAGAACCTGCTGCTGGGCCTGGATATGGTCTGGTTGGAGGCGGAGACCGGCCGCTACGAAGGCTTCACGGAGACCGTCGCCCAGAGCCGCCCCGACCTGGCGCTGGTCGCCCTCGACGGCGATCCGCAGAAGGCCTTGAACCTGGTGCATCGCATCACCCACGAGGTGCCGGATTGCACCGTGTTGACGGTGTCGGCGTCGCAGGAGGGCAGCCTGATTTTGCAGGCGATGCGGGCCGGAGCGAAGGAGTTCCTCTCGCACCCGTTGAAGATCGATGACTTCGTCGCGGCGTTGGATCGCATCCGTCAATCCGGCGGACACAGCGGCGAGGACGGCAAACCCGTTCGCAGCAATCGCGTGATCGCCGTCGCGGGCGTCGGCGGCGGCGTCGGCTGCACCAGTCTCGCGGTCAACCTGGGCTGCGCCCTCGCGGAGAACGCCGCGAACAGCGTCACCGTCATCGACCTTGATCTGGCCTTGGGCGACGCCGACGTCTGGCTCGATATTATTCCCGACTATACGATTCAGGACGTCGCGGAGAATCTCTCGCGATTGGATTATTCGCTGCTCAAACGCAGCCTGACCCGCCACGATTGCGGCGCCTTCCTGCTGCCCCGCCCGGTGCAAATGGAAGAGATGGTCACGATGGGCGCTGAAGATTTAAAGCGCGTCATTGCATTGTTGCGGGCGACGTTCAGTCACCTCGTAATCGATATCGGCAAAAGCTACGGGGCGCTGGATCAGACGGTGTTGGACGCCGCGGACGATATTCTGCTGGTCTGCCAACTCGACCTGCCGGCGCTGCGGAACGTCGTGCGGGTGCTACAGTATCTTGATCTTCAGGAGCAGAACGCCCCGAAGGTGAAGATCGTCTTGAACCGAATGGGCCTGACGGACCGGCAGATCAGCGTCTCCAAAGCGATGGAGACGATCGGTCGGGAGGTTTATTGGAAGCTGCCGAACGACTACGGCACGATGATCGAGAGCCGCAACAACGGCGTCCCGTTGATCTCGCACGCCCCGACCAGCCGGTTGACGGAGAGCGTCCGCGGCCTCTCCGCAAAGCTGGACGGCATCGACGCACAACCCGCCTCCTCGTCCGGCGGCGGCTCCAAAAGTCTGTTCCGGTTCCTCTCGAAGGTCCACGCCTGAGGCGATTCACGCCTCCAGCACGCCGGGGCGGCGGAAAGTCTCTTCGCCGACCCGCACCTTCACCCGCGGCCAGTCCTCCATCCCCGTGACGACGTGGGCGGGACCGTCCGCTGACACGACGGCCGTGTCGCAGAGCGCGGCGGGGCCGCTCCGCGGTTGCCAGACCAACGGATCGCCGGCACGGAGCGCCTCGTCGGCGTCCGGGCCGAGGACTCTTTCAATGCGGGCGAAGCCGGTCCGCAGCACGACCGGGGCGGCTTCCCAGTCCGCGGCGGGGCCGGTCTTCTCGTAGATTCGAGCGATCGTCGCCCACAGGTCCGGCCAGGCCGCCCCGGGGCGAGCATGGCAGAGACCGACCGCCTGAATCTGGGCGATGCGCGCATGGGCGCCGAGCAGCGCCTTGCGATCGCCGGAGGGCAGCGTGGGGAAGGCGACGGTTCGTCCGCAGTGGACGTGCAGGCCCGCCCGGCGTCCCACCGCCCACAGCGTGAGGCGCTGGAGCGCGGGACGACGATCGAACGCGTAGTGCGGCTGATCGTCCGCCCGGCCGTCGCCCGACGCCCGCAATTGAACCGGCGTCACGCCGCGACGGAGCAGGCGATGGGCGACCTCGCCGACGAAATCGCTCTCCGTCCGCCCCGCCGCCGCTCCGCGGCAGGTCGCTTCGACGGCGTGAGCGACGTCGGCGCCCAGATCGCGAAGGGCTGCGATTCGTTCGTCGTTCGGTTCGCTACGGAGCGTCGCCAGCGCCGCGCGGAGATCGGTCGGGGCGTCGGGCTCCTCCTCGAATCCTCGCGGGCGATCAGTCCCCACGACCCGGCCGCGGCAGAGGTCGGACAGCAGTTCCGTCCGCGGTTGGCGCCAGGGGCGTTGTTTGAGTTGGAAGCCGAGTCCCGGCAGTTCGCGGTCGAACAGGTGCGGGCTGTCGGCGTCGGAACAGACCACCACCCGCGACTGCCGCGTCAGAAACACCGCCGCCGCCGGTTCGCCGGATTCGTGCCCGCCGCCGGAGAGGTCGGCGCCGCAGGTGATCCAAGCGAGATTCGCCGGGTTCGTCAGCAGAACCGCATCGAGTCCGCGCTCGTCGATCAGCTTCGCGATCGCCTCCTGTCGGGCTTGGGCACGCGCCGCGCGGTCGGCATCGAAGATGTTCAACTCCGCGCTGTTCGCCGAGTGCGACATCGATGGGGCGTGGGGCGAACGTGGGGGAGCGGGCTGTTCAGAGTAACCTTTCGGACCCCGCACAATCCTCCGCGGGCCGCCCTCGCCGGTCCCTCGACCGACGTTCGTTCCCCCTGCCGTCCGGCCCCTGAGTGGCACGCACCGAATCCGACCGTGAAGACCTCTTTGCCGAGGCCGTCGCCCTGAGGCGTCGGGTCGAGTTCGTCGTGCCGGGTCTGCCGGGCGCGATGAACCCCGTCGTCGCCGGCGTCCACCGCGACGGTCGCGTCAGCATGTATTGCGGCGGGGCCGCGGCCGATCATTTCGATCCGTCCGGCCGCCTGACGCGATCGTTCGCCGTCGGCGCGAACGGCGTTCCGCGGCTGTATCGTTCTCAGGGCGACACGCTCGCCGAGTTGATCCGCGAGTGCTCCGCGGACCGCACGACTTTGGTGCGGCGGGATCTCCCGACCGAGGAACTTGCGGCGGCTCTGCAAGCGATTCGCGATCGGCTGCGGACGGTCGCCGCGGCGCTGGCGGACGGGAGCGCCGAACCGCTGCGGATCACCGACGACGACCCCCGGGCCGATCTCGCCGCGTTCTTCGCGACCGCGCTGCCGGCCGATACTCCCCTCGCCCCCCGCTTCAAAGGCAAACGATGACCGCTCCGCCGTCGAATCAAACGCGACTCGTCATCGGGTGCGGTTATCTCGGCCGTCGCGTCGCCGCGGTTTGGGCGGAGCAGGGACATCGGGTCGTCTGTCTGACGCGATCTCCGGCGACCGCCGCGGAGTTCGCGACCCGCGGTTGGGAGGCCGTGATCGGCGACGTGACCGATCCGGCGTCGCTCGCGGCGCTGCCGACGCCGGACGTCGTGCTGCACGCGGTCGGATACGATCGCACCGCCGACGAGACCCGCGAGGAGGTCGCTGCACAAGGCGCCGAGAACGTCCTGAACAGCCCCGCCGGCGGGGCGGGGCGGTACGTCTACATCTCCACGACGGGCGTCTACGGCCAGAGCGACGGCGGGTGGGTGGACGAGAACAGCCCGACCGAACCGGACAGCGACGGCGGCCGGGCGAACCTCGCCGCGGAACGGGCGATCCTCGCTCACTTCGAGAACAGACCCTCCGCGGCCGCGGTGATCCTGCGGCCCAGCGGCATCTACGGCCCCGGGCGGGTGATACGGTCCGCGGAGCAGGTGCGGAGCGGCGAACCCGTGCGCGGACAGGCCGAGGCGTGGCTGAACCTCGTGCACGTCGCCGACCTGGCGGGCGCGGTGAGCCTCGCCGCGGAGAGCCCCTCGCCCTCCGCTCGCTATCTCGTCAGCGACGATCGGCCGCTGACCCGACGGGAGTATTACTCGCTGCTGGCGGAGCGCTTCGGCGGTCCGCCGCCGACGTTCACCGGGTCCGGCGGACGGGTCGACGGCCTCGGTAAGCGATGCCGCAACGATCGGGTCAAAAACGATCTCCACTGGTCTCCCCGCTACCCGACGGCGGCGGAGGGACTGGCGGACGCGCTCAGTTAGCGGCCTGCTTGGAAGCGTCGAGCGCCCGCATCGGGAACAGTTGGCTGGGCGTGTGCTCCCGCTCCATCACGGCGACGAGCTCGGCGAGCTTCTCGGGGCGTTTGGCGGCCAAATCGTTCGATTCGGTCGGGTCTTCGGTGAGGTTGTAGAGTTCCGTCTTGATCGGCTCGCCCGGCTTCACCTTCGACAGGCCGGTGCGAACGGCCTTCCAATTGCCGACCCGCACGGCCTGCTGTCCGCCGTAAGCGGGGAACTCCCAATACAGGAATTCCGGGGCGGGCTGCTTCTTGCCCCGCAGGCTTGCCGCGAAGGAGACGCCGTCGATCTCGGAGGCGACCTCCTCCGGCAGTTCGCCGCCGGTCAGATGGGCGAGCGTGGGCATCCAGTCGGCGAAGTAGGTCGGCCGATCGCTGATCGTGCCGGCCGGGATGACGCCCGGCATCCGCACGATCAACGGCTCGCGGATTCCGCCTTCGTACACGCTCCCTTTCCGCCCGCGGAAGCCGCCGGCCGAGTTGAAGTAGTCACTGTCGGCGCCGCCGAGCCGGCCGTAGGTCGGGCCGTTGTCGCTGGTGAAGATCACCAGGGTGTTCTCCGTCAGGCCCAGTTCGTCCAGCCGGTCCAGCAGTTCGCCGACCTGCCGGTCGATCCGCGTGACCATCGCCGCGTAGGCGGCCCGCGGGGTGGGGTGCTCCAGGTAGGAAGTGTGCTTGTAGGGTTCCTCCTTGATCGTTTGGCGATAGCCGGCGAGGCTCGGCTCGTCCTCGGGGACTTGCAGCGACAGGTGCGTCGTCACCAGCGGGAGGTACAGGAAGAACGGTTCGTCTTTGTGCTGCGTGACGAACTCGTCGGCGACGCGGAAGAATTCGTCTTGCGAGTACGTCTCGCCGTGCAGCGTGCGGTCGTTGCCGGGGTATTGGACGCGCTCCGCGAGATCCGGCGTCATGTCCCAGAGGAACCTCGGAAAGTGGTTGTGCGCGTGCCACTGGCAGACGTAGCCGAAGAACCGATCGAACCCCTGCTTGGTCGGATCGCCCGTGCTGCCTTCGAAACCCAGACCCCACTTGCCCGCGGCGGCGGTGGCGTACCCGCGATCCTGGAACAGTTCCGCAATCGTGACGGCGTCCGCGGGAATCGGATTTTGACCGGGGAACAAGCCGCGGTCTTCGTCCTTCACCCGAGTTTTCGGATAGCCGTTGCCGCGGATATACGAATGCCCGGCGTGCATGCCGGTCATCAAACTGCACCGGGCCGGAGCGCAGACCGGGAATCCGCTGTAGTGGGCCGTGAATTTGGCGCCTTGCTCGGCAAGAGCGTCCAGCCGCGGGGTCTCGATGATCTCCTGCCCAAAGCAGCCGATGTCTCCCCAACCGAGGTCGTCGCACATGATGAACACGACGTTCGGCGGAGCCGGCGCCGCGGCTTCATTTTGAGCGTCCGCCGCAACGGCGTTCGGAGCGAGCAGCGTTGCCCCGCACAAAGCGAACAGCGGGGCGGCGAGCAGCGGGGCGGGGGACATGGGCGTTCCGGTTTGGCTCTCGGAGGACGATTGGGTTCCGTGCGAAGTTCGCGTCTCTGGCAACCGTCGGGCGGGGCGTCAGTATGCCCGCATGTCCCACCCTTCGCCCAGCCCGTCGATCGCAGTGCCCTCGCCCGGCGACGCGCCCCCCCGCCGTCGATTCCGGTGGCGACGGCCGCGATTGCCGATGCCGAAGGCCAAACTGCCGAACCCGTTTCGCCGGGGACGCGCCTCCCGCCGCGAATTGCACACGGTGCCGGGCACGGTCGCCTCCGACCCGACGGCGCCCAAGCCGGTGCTCACCGGCATCGGCTACGGCCAGTCCGGCGGAACGGGCAGCAAACTGGCGGAAACCACGTTCGAGTCCCCCGCGGAGATCCCCGCCTTTTTGGAGGCGCACCCCGTGGCCTGGGTGAACGTCGACGGGCTGGGGTCCGCGAAAGTCCTGAATGCGGTGGGCGAAATCTTCGGCCTGCACCCGCTCGAACTGGAAGACGTCACCCACACCCACCAGCGGGCCAAGCTGGAGGAGTATCCCGACCATCTGTTCGTGGTCGCCGATATGGCCAAGCCGTCCCCGCCCGAACCGCATACCGACCGCGACCACGTCGACGGCCCCGTCTTCAAGACCGAACAGATCAGCCTGTTCCTCGGCCGCGGCTGGGTGCTGACGTTTCAGGAGGAGCCGGGCGATTGCCTCGGCCCGGTCCGCGAACGTCTCAAGCGGAAACGCGGCCGCATCCGTGATTGCGGGGCGGACTATCTGTTCTATGCGCTGATCGACGCGATCCTGGATGGATACTTTCCGGTCGTGGAGTCGCTCGGCGATCGCTTGGAGCGCCTCGACCATGAGATCTCGGAACGGATCGGCCGCGGCGTCGTCGGTCGCCTCCACCGGTTGCGGGGGGAGCTATTGGTGGTGCGCAAGCTGCTCTGGCCGCATCGCGAGATGACGAACAGCCTGCTGCGGGATCGGGATCTCATTACGCCCGCCACGCAGGTGTTTTTGAGAGACGCCCACGATCATTCGCAGCAGCTGTTAGAACTCGCGGAGACCTATCGCGAACTGTGCAGCGACCTGCGCGACTTTCATTACGCGCAGGTCAACACCCGCAGCGGGGAGGTGTCCAAGGTATTGACGATCGTCGGTTCGATCTTTATTCCCCTCAGCTTTATCGCCGGCCTGTGGGGGATGAACTTCGATACGAAGTATCAATATAATATGCCGGAGCTGGAGTGGGCCTACGGCTACCCGTTCGCGCTGGGCATGATGGCCGTGATCGCCCTCGGCCTGCTGTTCTTCTTCTGGCGCATGGGCTGGCTGCGGCGGGAGGAGTGAAGACGGGGTGGAAGGAGGAAGGTTGAAGGCGAACAGGGGCGAGCGGGGGGCGTTGGCCCCCCGAGGTTGATGCGGCGAGCTGTCCGGGCGTTCGTCGATTGTCCGTCGCTACACTTACTGCCATGTCGCTGGCCGCCGGACCCTCCGCTGATTCGACCGATGACGACGCCCTCGCCGGCGTCCTCGATGCGTTGTTGGAGGACGCCGAAGCCGGGCGGCCGGTGGATCTCGAAGCGGCGTGCGTGCGGCATCCGGCGTTCGCCAAGGAACTGCGGGAGCTATTCAACACGGCCGGGTTGATGCGGGAGTTCCTCCCCTCCGGCGACCGGTCCTCCGACGACGGGCTGGCGGAGACCGTGGTCTCCGGTCGAGAAACGCCGGCGGACCGTACGCTTGGCGAACCCCGCCGCAACGCTCCGCACCCGCCGCCGGGGTACGAGATTCGCGACGAACTCGGCCGCGGCGGGATGGGCGTCGTCTACCGCGCGTTTCAATCCGAACCGGGCCGCGAGGTGGCGTTGAAGATGATCCGGCAGGCGGCGCTCGCCAGCCCGGAGGACGCTGCTCGATTTCGCCGCGAGGCGGAGGCGACGGCTCGGCTGGACGACCCGCACATCGTGCCGGTGTTCGAGGTCGGCGGGTTCGAGGGGGAGGACGCCTCGCCGTTCTTCAGCATGCGATTGATCGAAGGCAGCACGCTGGATGCGGAGCTTCGCAAAGGCCCGCGGCCGCCGCGGGAGTTGGCCGCGACGCTCGCCCCGATTGCGCGGGCGATCGACACGGCCCACCGGGCCGGCGTGCTGCACCGCGATCTCAAACCGTCGAACATTTTATTGGATGCGCTCGGGCGCCCGTTCGTGACGGACTTCGGCCTCGCCGGTCGGGCGCCGCAACCGCAGTCGCTCGCCGGGGCGATGGGGGAGGACGCGCCGACGTTGACCCAGCCCGGGGCGATCCTCGGCACCCCCGCCTGGATGAGTCCCGAGCAGGCCGCCGGCCGTCGCGAGGCGGTCGGCCCGGCCAGCGACGTGTATTCCCTGGGGGCGATTCTCTACGCCGGATTGACGGGCCGACCGCCGTTCTCCGGCGAAACGCCCGCCGCCACCGTCATGCGGGTGTTGGAGAGCGAACCCCGCCGCCCCCGCCGGCTCAATGAAGACGCCGATCCGGACCTCGAATTAATCGCATTAAAGTGCCTTCAGAAGCCGCAGGATCTGCGGTACGTCAGTGCCGCGGCGCTCGCCGATGATTTAGAAGCCTATCTCGCCGGCGAGCCGGTCAGCGCCCGCGGCGGCCGGTTCACGGATCTCGTCCATCGCACCTTCCGCGAAACCCATCACGCTCCGATCCTGGAGAACTGGGGGTTGCTCTGGATGTGGCACGCCGCAGTGCTGGTCGCGTTGTGCCTGGTGACAAACGTGTTGCAGATCCGCGGCGTCGAATCGCGACCGACCTACGTCTTGATGTGGACCGCGGGGATGGGCGCCTGGGCGGCCGTCTTCTGGGGGCTGCGGCGGCGGGCGGGGCCGATCAGTTTCGTGGAGCGTCAGATCGCGCACGTCTGGGCGGCCAGCATGGTCAGCAGCAGTCTGCTGTTCGCGATCGAATGGCTGCTCGGCATGGACGTGCTGTATCTGTCGCCCGTGCTGGGTCTGATCGCCGGGGCGGTGTTCTTCGCGAAGGCCGGGATGCTGTCGGGGGCGCTGTATATCCCCGCCGTCGCCTGTTTTCTGACGGCCCTGTTGATGGCCTGGATGGAGGCGACGCTCCCGCGTCACCTCGACTGGGGCGTGCTGCTGTTCGGGCTCGTCACCGGCGCCGGGTTTTTCTTCCCTGGCTGGAAGTATCGACGGTGAATCCGGGCGCGCCGCCCGGCGGCGACGGCGAAGCGGGGGGAGCGTGCGAGCGACCGATTTCCGCTCACCGGCCGCCGCTTTTGCGGCGGGCGATCATCACGCGGAGGATCACGTTGTCCGGCACGCCGTAGTAGGCGTATTTCCGGCGGACCAGGTCGCAGAAGTGCATCGCCTCGCTGGGGTGCAACAGCAATTCGTCGATGCTCAGGCTGTCGCGGTACAGGCTGTGGAACTGCTCGACGACGCGGTCGGTGAACTCCTCCCGGCTGAGGTCGATGTCGTAATCGGCCGGGTCGAACACGCGGCGGGACATGGGCGGCGAATGCAAGAGCGACGGCGGGGCGAACGGTCGGAGTGTCGCGATCCGCCGGCCGGGCGCCATCCCCGTCGCCCGCACCCCCCGCAACCCGGCGGCGGGGGCGGACGATCGCGGCGCCGTGTCGCTCCCCGGTCGGCCGCGGTTCGCGCGAGGCGGGGCGACCGGCTACGATGGGTTCCGCCCATGCCCCGTCGCTCCGAATCATCGCCGTCTGCCCCGGCGGCCCCGCGTCCGGGCCGCGCGACCAACGGATCGGCCCGCCCGAAGAAGACCAACGGCGTCGTCCCCGGCAAAACGGTCCGCAAACGGAAGTCGGCTCCGCGCAGCAAAATCGAGCAGGGCGATTGTCTGACGCACCTGCAGGCGTTGCCGGACGAGTGCGTCGATCTCGTCTTCGCCGACCCGCCGTTCAACGTCGGGTTCAGCTACGACATCTACCGCGACCGGAAGTCCGCGGAGGAGTACGAAGACTGGTGTCGGCAGTGGATTGAACAGATCCACCGCGTCCTCAAGCCGAACGGCACGTTCTGGCTCTCCATCGGCGACGAGTTCGCCGCGGAATTAAAGGTGCTCTCCACCCGCGAGATCGGCTTTCACTGCCGCAGTTGGGTCGTTTGGTATTACACCTTCGGCGTGAACTGCACGCGGAAGTTCACCCGCAGCCACGCCCATCTGTTCCATCTGACGAAGGACGCGAAGGAATTCACCTTCAACGCGGAAGACCCGGAGGTCCGCGTGCCCAGCGCCCGACAGCTCGTCTATAACGATCCCCGGGCGAATCCCACCGGACGCCTGCCGGACGACACTTGGAAGTACGGTCCGTTCGATCCGGTGGAGACTGATCCCGCCGCCGCGGAGGAGGGCGCCCAGTGGATCATCCGCCCCCAGGACATGCCGGAGGGCTTTGTCTCCGGCGAGAACACCTGGTACTTCCCGCGGGTCGCCGGGACGTTCAAGGAGCGTGAAGGCTTCCACGGCTGTCAGATGCCGGAGCAACTGCTCGGCCGGATCGTGCGGGTCAGTTCCAACGAGGGCGACTTGGTACTCGATCCGTTCGCCGGCACCGGAACGACGCCGGCGGTGGCGAAGAAGCTCGGCCGAAAGTGGCTGGGGTATGAACTCTCCGAGGACTACGCCGACCGGGCCGCGGCCCGGTTGAAGGCGATCAACGTCGGCGACCCGCTCAACGGATCGGACGCCCCGACGGTCTCCGCCCCCAGCACCCGCAACGGGCGGAAGCGCAAAGCGGGTCTGCCGAAGACCCGGCCGGGCTGAGGGTCGCCGCCCCGCGAATCGTGCCTGCGGGCTTCTCATGCGAGGCAATCCGCCCGCGCAAGGCGCCCTGGAATCGGGGCGTCGCCGCGCCGGGTGACGCCGAACTGCGCGATGGATAGGGTGCGGTTCGCTCGCTGGGTGTTCCGCGTCCTTCCCGCCCCGTACCGCTGTGATTTCAGACGCCTCGGCTGTTCCTCCTGCCGAACCTGCGGCGCTCACCGCGGCGGACGCCTCCGCAGCGGTCGGTTCTCCGCAAGGCGGAACGCCGGACTGGATGCGTCTGCCGATCTTCCTGGTCGCGGGCTTGATCGCCGCCGCGGTCTGTTTGGTGGCGATCCGCCAGATCCACACTCAGGTCATCGCTCGCACCGAGGTCTATATCGCCCCGAGAGGCGCGACCGAGGAACAGATCCGAAAAGAAACCGAGTCCGCGCGCCGTCGAGACTTTATCATGGATGCCGCGGCGCTCTCGTTCGCCGCCGCGGTCATGGCGGGCGCCTTCGGCATCGCGGCGGGGGCGTGCGGACCGCCCAGGGGAGCGAGCGCGAAGCGGAGGTGGCCCGGCCGGACGCTTCGCGGTCTCGGTTCCGGGATGTTCGCGGGAGTTCTGGCCGGCCTCTTGGGCGCAACGGCGACGACCGCGATCCTGGCCTCCCCCACCGCGGCCGATTGGGGCGGAGCCGTGGGCGACACGCAGCTGTTCCCCGTGATGATCGCTTACGCCCTCCAGTGGGCGCTGATCGGCGCCGCCGCCGGCTGCGCGGTTCGTCTGGCCAGCGGCGACTCGCCGAAGCGGTCCGTCATCGGCGCCACGCGGGGATTGCTGGTGGCGGGAGCCGCGGCCGGGGTGGTCTGGGGACTGCTGGCGCCGATCGCCGGCGTGATCGTGGGAACGATGACGACTCAGTCGCTCGATGCCCGCGGCTTCTATCGAGCGATCCCGGATGGCCGCCCGGGGCAGGCGTTACTGCTGGTCGGGCTGGCGGTTCTCGCCGGGGTGGCCCTCGCCCGGGTCAGCGGTCGTCCGACGGCGGAGGTGGAGGCCACGCCCGCTGCGGTATAACCGTCGAAAGAGATTGCTCCTTCGACTCGCCCCGACTCTTCGATGACTTCGCCCCCGGCACCGACGGCCCCGCCCACGCTTCGCTGGATCGGCGAGGGGCCGAACGGGACGCTCGAACTGCTGGATCAGACTCTCTTGCCCGGGGAGGTGGTCGCGCTGGCCTGTCGGACCGATGACGACGTCTTCGCCGCGATCCGCCGGTTGAGCGTCCGAGGAGCGCCGGCGATCGGCGTCTCCGCGGCGTACGGGCTGGTGTTGGGGGTGAGAGACGCCCTCGCCGCGGGCGGCTCGCGGGCCGACTTTGATGCCGCCCTGCACGCGAGCGCTGAGAAGCTCGCCGCGAGCCGGCCGACGGCGGTCAATCTGTTCTGGGCGTTGGCCCGTTGTCGCCGCGTGCTCTCCTTGGAGCCGGACCTCGCCCCGCAAGATGCTGCCGAGCGGTTACTCGCCGAGGCCCGAACGATCGAGGAGGAGGACCGGGCAATGTGCGCCGCGATCGGCCGGAACGGCGCCGACCTGTTGCCGGACTTCCCGGAGCCGATCGATGGGCCGGGCGGGGAACTCGGCCTGCTCACCCACTGCAACGCCGGAGGACTGGCGACGGCGGGGGACGGGACGGCGCTGTCCGTGTTGTTCGAGGCCCACCGCCGCGCAACCGCCGCCGGCAAACGAGTGCGCGTGTACGCCGACGAGACTCGCCCCCTGTTGCAGGGCGCCCGCCTGACGGCGTGGGAGCTGACCCGCCGCGGCGTGCCGACGACCGTGCTGTGCGACTCCGCCGCGGCCAGCCTGCTGGCGACCGGTCGGGTGCACGCCGTGGTGACCGGCGCCGATCGCGTCGCGGCGAACGGCGACGCCGCCAACAAGATCGGCACCTTTCCCCTCGCCGTGATGGCGCAGCGGTTCGGCGTGCCGTTCTACATCGCCGCCCCCACCAGCACCTTCGACCGCGACCTGCCCCGCGGCGCCGACATCCCCATCGAGCAGCGGGACGCCGACGAGGTGTTGAACTACGGCGCCCTCCGCACCGCCGCCGACGGCGCCGAGGCCTACAACCCCGCCTTCGACGTGACCCCCGCCGATCTGATCGCCGCCCTCATCACCGAACGCGGCGTGATCGAATCCCCGACCGCCGACGCCGTCGCGGAGCACCTCAAGACCGCTTGAGGAACGAACTCAAGCCGAACGATCTGCTGCCATGCTCACCCCGCTACTGCTCACCCTGCTGTCGTCCGGACCGCCCGCAGATGGGGCGGAAACGCCCTGTCGCGACCGCGATCTGAAGATCGCCCCGTTGCCGGAAGTTCTCCACGACCCCCAGTCGACGGTCTTGATCGAGGGAGCCGGCGGGGTTCCATTGCTGATCGAACACGAATGGGTCGAACAGCACGACGTGTTCAGCGACCGGACCGAACAGACCGATCGATTCCTGATCCGAGACGTACGAGCGGACGGCAAGATCGTCGGTCGCTTACGGCACGGCGTGGCTGATCCCGGGCGGTTCGCGATCAGCGGCGACGGAAAGCGTTTGGCGATCGATTCAAGCGAAGGCGGCGACGCCCCGGGCGTGACGATCTTGCCGCTGCCCGACAAATGGTTGACGGGGGATGGCTCCGCCCCGGCGCCAGAAGGAGAGTTCCACGCGGGTCTTCGGTTGCTCCGCCCAGTCCGCAGATCGACACGGTTCGTCCTTGAGCGGACCTTGGACCCGAAGCGGCAAGGCGAACCTTGGAAGTCGGAGATTGTCGTCGCCGCCGGCGGGAAGGGGTTTCCGGAGCACATTTCAGTCTTCGGAAACGAACCTGGCCCCGTGAGAGCGCTGGCGGTCGACGTGCTGCCCGGAGCGATCAAGCACAGCGAGAACTTCGGCGCGCTCTGCGATGCGGCGGACATCGGGGACGGCCTGATCGTCGTGGCGTGCGTGACGGTGACCGACAATTCTAAGTTCGGGCCGTACAGCTCCCTGACCCACGTGCTGACGTTCGAGGCGGACACCGGTCGAGTCGTCGCGCACGCCGCGTTCCCGGGCAGCTTGGGCACGCTATCCTGCCGGGTGAACGCGGCGGACCGGACCGTCGCGTTTTTACGGTCGGACGGGATCTCGCGAATGGATCTCCCGCGCGGCGTGGTCGTCCACCAAGAGAAACTCGAATGGCCGTTCTATGAGGACAAGGCGGTTGCCGACGCCGTCCCATGTTCGGACGGCTATCTCGTAGCCAGTTTCGACAGAGGCCGTGATACGGAGATCCCCGGAACCTTGGCATTCGCCCTGTTCACGGAACATCGCGACGGCCTGCGCCTCTGCGCCGCGAACGTAGCCCGCGACGTGACGCTTCCGGACAGGTTCTTCGCGGCCGGCCGCACCGCGCTTGCGACGTCATTCCGCGACGACTGGGGCCGACGGATCTGGTTCGATCCGCCCGCTAACAAAACGACAGACGGCGAGTAACCCGCCGCGTTCGGAGATGGAGCCTAGGACCGCCGGCTGCGGCCGCCGCGGCTGCGACCGCCTCGGCCGCCGCTGTCGGGGTTGCCGCCGCCAAAGCTCAGGGAGGCGATGCAGTCGGACCAGGTCGGCACGTCGCCGTAGTCGACCGCTTCGCCGCCGTCACGGCGTTCGTCGCGGGAGGAACGCGAACCGGACGACCGGGAGCCGCGACGCGAACGGCCGCCACGCGAGCGGGCCGGGCGTTCGTCTTCGTCGCTGTCCGCCTCGTCGTCGCCGAACCCGAGATCGCCGAAGTCGTCGTCGTCCGACGCATCCTCGTCGAAGCCCGCGGGGGCGTCGTCTTCCGGTTCGTCCTCCGACGTCTCGTCGCTCTCGGAGCGAGTCTCTTCGCGATTCCGGGAGCGGCCGCCGCGTCCGCGGCGACGACGCCGACGGGGGCGTTCGTCGTCGTCAGACTCCGAGGCGCGCGTCGGGCGATCGTTCGAATCGTCGTCCGACTCGTCGGCCAAGCCCGCGGAGAAACCATCGTCCTCGGCATCGTCCAAGGCGGCGGCGAACTCGTCCTTCTCCTCAGCCTTCTCGGAGCGAGCCGGCTCGGCGTCTTTCGACCGGCCGCGGCCACGGCCGCGGCGACGACGGGGACGATCGGACTCCTCGTCGTCGGACGCTTCGGTCCGGCTGCGACGGGCGGGAGCTTTGGGCTTCTCGTCGTCCTCCACCGCGGCGGGGCGTCCACGGCGGGGCCGCTTCGGCTTCTCGGACTCGTCGCGGGCCGGACCGCGCCGGGAGGACCGGCTGGAAGTCGACGTCGATTCGCTGCGGGAACCGGACCGGGAGGGCTTCGATTTCTCATCGGAAGAGCCGCCGCCGTCCCAGTCCCAGTCGTCCAACGCTTCCCAGAACTCGTCGGAACCCGCGGCGTCGATCTCGTCGTCGTCCGACGCGTCGTCGTCCTCGTCTTCGTCGATCTCCGCCTCTTCGGCGACCGGGGCGTCGTCTTCGTCCTCGTCCTCATCGCCGAAACCGAAGAAGTCCGACGTGTCGTCGTCCTCGTCGACCTTCGACTCCACCTTCGCCGGCGCCGGTTTGGCGGAGCGACGGCGGCGGGAGGGCTTCTCCTCCGCGTCGTCGTCCTTGTCTTTGGAAGCCGCCCGGGAGCGGGAGCGCTTCGGCTTCGGCTCTTCCGCTTTGGGTTCGGGCTTGCGCGACCGCTTGGGGGCCGGGTCGACGTCCTCTTCGTCGTCGTCGAAGAACCCGTCGCCGAGGTCCGCCAGCGGATCGTCGTCGAAGTCGTCCGCGTCGTCGTCGGAATCGTCGTCCGCCGCGTCGAGGGCTTCGACCTCGTCCTCGGCGGGGGCGTCGCCGGCGTGGTTCACGCGGGCGGCGGTGGGGGCGGCGACCTCCTTCTCCGCGGTCACTTCGCCGCCGCCCTTCTTCGACTTCGGCGCGGGGAGATCGAGAAAGTCGTCGTCGTCCTCCTCCGCGGCGGCGGATTTGGTCAGATCAATCCCGAAGAGATCCCCGGCGAGATCTTCCCAGCTGTCGTCAGAGTCGGGTCCGGTGGCGGGCGCAGGCATCCGCGGACGCTACCGCCGAACCGCCCGATCTTCAACCTCCGGAGGGGTTTCGTACGATCGCCGTTCGCGCCGAGCGACGGTTAGAGCGTCGTCGACGTCTCGGGGGCGGCGGCGAGGCGGGCGGCGTTGGCGGCGGCGTGCTTCGCCGTCGCGGCCAACAGCGCCGACCGGAACTTCGCGGGCGTGTGATAGCCTTTGGCACGCCCCAGCAGATCGGCTTTGGGCGAGAGGATCACCACTTGGGGCAGCATGCCGACCTGCAGAATCTCGACCACCCGTTCGTCGTCGTCGGCGTCCAATCGCACGGGAATGAAGCCCTCGGCGAGCGCCTTCTTCACCGCGGGATCGGTCAGCGTTTCGTCGTCCTGCTTGTGGCAGTAATGGCACCACTCCGCCCCGACCAATACCAGCACCGGCTTGTCCGTCTTGGCGGACAGCGCGAACGCCGCGGCGAGGTCCGGCTGCCAAACCGGTTCGACCGGTTTCACCGTTCGGGTGATGGAGACGGGGGCCGCTCGGACCCTCACCACGCCGACGGCTTCGGGAGTGGCGTCGGCTGCGGCCGGGGGCGCGAACGTGACGAGAAGGAGGGCGGCGGGGGCGAAGGGGATCATGGCGGAACTCCGGGGCTCGGGGAGACAGGGGCGAGCGTCTGGAAACGCTTCGACCGCCGAGCCGCGATGCGACCCGTCCCGTTCTCCCCGGCGCCGACCGCCGACCCTCATTTCTCACGCGGCGCCCGGTCCGTCCGCCGAACCCGCGTCATCAGCGCCCGTTTCTTCGTCGCTGTCCGCACCGTCGTTCGAGCCCGGTTCGCTCTCCTCATCGGTTGAGTCTTCGGGATCCTTCGACTCGGCGGGCGTGTCGGTCTCGGCGGGCGGGGTCGGTCGCGGGGCGGAGACCGGCGGTCGGGCCTCACCGCTGGCTTCGTCGGCAGCCGCGTCGCCGGTATCCATCGACTCGGAGGGGGCCGGGTTTTCAGGCGAAGGCGTCGGTTCGGGCGACTCGGGCGAGCGATCGCTCATCGCCGGCTCCGTCGGGACGGCGGTCCCTTCTTGCTCTTGCTCCGCCGGGGCGTCTTCCTCGGGGGCGTCTTGCGCTGGGGGCGCTTCCTCAGGCGCGCCGTCGGCGGGCGGGGCCGTCGGCATGCCGGGGGAGAGCCCTTTGAGGAGGTCTTCCAAGCTGCCGGGCGTTTCGATCGGCGCCGGCATCCCGGGGCTGGGCGAGTTTCCGGCTCCGGCGTCCGGCAGGGCGGGGGCGGCGTCCTGAAGCAGCGCGGCGGGGGTCAGGGACAACTCGACCACATCATCCGCGTCGACCACGTAGTACCAGTCGCCGAACCGGCGGTTCAGTTCCTCCACCCGCTCCTTCGCGGCGGCGAGCTTCTCGTCGTACGCCCGCTTCGCGGCGGGATAGGCGGCGAGTTCGCGCTCGTACTGCTTCTGGGGCGAGTCGGCGTCCTCCGCGTCGTCCGCTCCCTCGGACCCAGCGTCCTCAGACTCAGCGTCCTCGGGGCTCTTCTCAGCGGCCGATTCGTCCTCGGTGGGGGGCTGCGGTTCGACGGGCGGCTCGCCGAGGGCGGCGGCGTCCAGGCGGGCGATAACGAACAGGTAGCGGCCCTGGGACTGCTCCGCGTCTTCGTCGGCGTCCTCGCCGGAAGCGTCGTCGTCCTTCTTCTCCGCGGAGAGCGTCTTGTAGCCCTCGCCGGCCTCGCCGACGGCGAAGTCGTAGTTGTTGCCGGTGAACAGCTCGCCGAAGTCGAGATCGTAGGCGACGCCTTCGTCGGTGACGACGGTCAGCTGTCCGGCTTCGCCGATCACCTGCCCGCCGCCGTCCGGGGTGGGCAGGATCGAGAAACCCTTGCCGGTGATGTCGCGGACGATCGCGCTGTATTGGCGTTCCGTCTGCACGACCGCGGGGTCGAGCGTCAGGTCCGGCTTCAGCCCCTTCGGTTTGGGACGCACGCCGGCGATCGTCAGACCGGTGGCGGTGCTGGCCAACGCGTTCGCCTTCGCCTGATCGACGGCGCGACCTTCCGGCAGGCTCTCCGCGGTCCACTCGCCGGCGGCGTCTTCCCGGGAGAGCGCCAGCGGGTCGCCGACCAGCAGTTCGCCAGCCCGCGGATCGATTGTTTCGTCCGGAACGACGATCTTGCGGAGGTCCGACGCGGCGACTTCCAGGGCTTCGGGATCGACCCAATCCCGGAAGCGGGCGGAGAGATCGAGGTCGTCCAACTTGGCGATGTAGGTGCTGTCGTCGCGGGGTTCGCGGACGTAAAAGTAGCCGTCGCGATCCTCGACCGGCTTGCCGATGATGAGGTCCGCCAGCGGGTTGCCGTCGTCGCCGGTCAGTTCGACCCGTAGGCCGCGACCCTCCAGTTGGCCGACGTCCTCGCTGGCCGGATCGACCACGCCGAGGTCCGCCCAGTCCGATTGGCGCCGGCTCTGCAAAGCCGTCCGTTTGACCGACCCGAGCGCCGCGGCGACCTCAGCCAGTTTTTCGGCGGCTTCGGCGGGGTAGTCGTAGGGGGCGATGCCGTACAGGCCCGTCGACTCGTCCCGCGTGATGCGGAAGTCCTGGATGGCGCCGGTGTCCGCATCAAACGCGGTGATCGTGAATCGGCCGATCTTGGAGAGGTTCCCCGCCGAGGGCTCGTCACCGGTCTCATCGTCAGTGCCGGCGTTCGATTCGAACGCGGTGAAGAAGGGGGTGCCGACCTGCTCGAAGCCGGCGGTCTCCGCGGTCGCCCCGGGCCACGAGAGCACGGCGGCGAGCACGACGGCGGCGGCCGCGACGGCGGCGAAGACGGCGGTGCGGGCGGTTTCGGTCATGGCGGAAGGCTGGTAGTGGCGTCCTTCAGGGCGCCCCGCCGCGCAGGGGGGACGAAAACATGATGCGGCTTCCGGCTCGCTGCGCTCGCCGGGGCAGGCTGAAGCCTGCCACTACAAACAATGGCTACACGAGCCGTTCCGGGTCGACGTCGCGGCGTTCCTTCAGCAGGCGGATCAGCAGCACGAACAATCCCAGCGCGATCGCGGGGATCGGGGGCAGGGCGACGGCGTAGGCCCGAAAGCGGCCCTCGGTCGCCTGCACGAGGCGGTCCTTTTCATCCTCCGCCCGGTTGACCGCTTTGCGGAGCGCCTGATTCTGCCGCTCCTCCTCGATCGCCAAGCGGCGCTGCTCCTCGCGCTCCGCGGCGTCGAGCAATTGGGCCTTCGCCTGCGGGGAGAGATCGTCGCGCGCTTCCAGCGCTTCGCGCTCGGCATCGAACCGGTTCTGGGCGGCGTCGACGGCTTCGTCCAGCGCTTCCTGAGCGGCCTCGGTCTTCTTCCGCTGGTCCTCCAGGAACCGGGCGGTCGCCGCTTCGACGGCGGTGAGCGTCCGGCGATCGGCCCGGCGGCGACGCAGCGGCAGGAACGCCTCCTCGCCGGCCAGCACGTCCACGGCGTTCAGCACGAAGGCGATGTTGTCGAACGCCAAGCCTTGCTCCAAGGCGTTCGGATCGTCCCTCAGGCTGAAGAACAGGTCGGAGATCATGTCGATGTCCGACACGAAGATCGCGTTCACGCCCTTGTCCTCGCCCTTCGCCTCCCTTTGGAGACGGGCGGCGAGCACGCTGGGCTGCGGGGTCGGATCGCCCTGCGGATCGCGGTTCGGGACGAACACCGCCCCGCCGGCGAACGGATCGAAGCTGCTGCGGGCGAAGTTCTCCCACTCGATCGTCCCGCCCCCGGGGCCGGTCGTCAGCAGGGGGGTGAACTGTTTTTCGTTCCCCTCCGCCGGGGACAGCGGGCCGGCGTAGAACATCAACAACTGATCGAGGCCTCGCGTGACCGGGCTGTCGGGGTTGAGTTCGTGGACGTCGGTGTCGTCGCGGTCGCGGACGAACAGATACTGATCGTTGACCTGATCGCCGAACTGTGGATACGGGTTGTACGGGTCGTAAACGATGACGTCGTTCGGCCATTTGAGGCCGAGTTCCGCCAGCACGTGGGTCAGCTTGCCGTCGTCCGCCTTGGGGGTGGGCGATTGCTGGTTGAACATCCCCATCATCCCGCCCGGCGGCGGTTTGGGCAGGCGGGGGGCGTTGGCGATGCTGCCGCCGGGGTTCAGCGTCAGCGGGTACGGGTCGTCGAAGATCAGGACCGGCTTGCCGGTCTGCAGGTAGGTGAGGAAGTTCGCAGCTTGCTCTTCCTCGAGGCTGGAGGGGGCGACGGCGAGGAGCACGTCGTATTTCTCCGCGTCGATCTCGCCGTCCGGGCTGACCGGTTCCACGTCGTATTGCAGTTCCAACTCCCGCACGATCTGCCAGTCCCGCTGGCCGCCGTTGAGGTTCGCGTCGGTCCGCAGGACGCCCACGGTCAGGCGTTCCTCGCCGGAGACGGTGCGGACGGAGCGCGTCAGTTCGTACTCCGGCAGGGCGCCCGGACCGACGAACGGCACCACGACTTCATCCCCCGGCCCGGTCACGACCAGTCCGAGGAACACGCTGTCCGTCACGGCCCGACCGTCTTTGGAGGTGACGACTTCCCGCGGTTCGATGCCGAAGGCCCGGGCGTCCTCGGCGGCGTCGGAGAACGGTTCGACGTCCACGATCCGCACCGTCACCGCGTCTCCGCCGCGACGGTCGAATTCCCGCAGCAAGCCCACCAGTTGCTTGCGGATCGCCGCATACGCCCGGGGCACCTCCGGCGAGAGAAACGCCTGAATCGTCACGGGGCGATCCGCTTTCACCTCACCGAGCACCGTGTCAGTGACCGGGGTGAGGGTGTAGACGTTTTCGGCGGTGAGGTCCGCCCGAGCCGTGGTGCGACCGGCGAGCACGTTCAACGAGATCAGCAGCAGGGCGACGCTGACGGTCCGCACGAGGTACTGCCAGCCCATCCCCGCCCGCCGTCCGGCCCACAGCCGGCGGCGGATGACGACGTGATTCGCATACAGGCAGAACGCGGCGACGCTGAGGAAATACACGCACCCGCTGAGGGGGATCAGTCCGAGCGTGAAGTCGCGAAACTGCTCCGGCACGCTGAGGCTGCGGAAGAACCCGGCCGGCAACGCGATGCCGAAGGCGTTCGCCGGCAGATCGCCGATCAGCACCGGGATCGCACACGCCGCGACGCCCAGCACGAACGCCACCGCCGGGCTGCTGGTGAGCGAACTGCACAGCACGCCGACGGCGCACAACGCCGCACCGACCAGCCAGTAACCGAGGTAGGTGGTGAAGATCGGCCCCGGGTCCGGCGCCCCGATCGCCCACAGCACGAGCAGGTTGGTCAGGCTGAACAGCAACGCGACCGTATAAACCGCCAACGTCGCCAGATACTTGCCCAGCAGCACGTCGACCTCTTTGGCCGGCAGGGTGAATAGCAGCTCGTCGGTGCCGAGTTTCCGCTCGTCGGCCCACGCCGTCATCGTGATCGCGGGGACCAGAAACAGCAGCAGGACGGGGAACCCGGCGCTGAGTTGATCCAGCGTGGCGAGGTTCGCGCTGAAGAAGGTCGTATTGAACGCCATCAGGCTCGCCGCGACCGTGAAGGCCACGATGAACAAATACCCCAGCACCCCGCTGAAATAGCCGGCGAACGTCCGCCAGAACACCGCCCGTAGCGCCGGACTGACGACGAGGCGATAGATCACGAACCCCACGGCGGCGAGGACCGCGGGCAGCAAAATCAGGGTGAGGACGGTCGACATCGGCGAGCGGATTTCGAGGTGAGCGTCTTCCCGGCGAAGGGAAAGGAGCGAGGCGTAAGGCGTAAGGGAAAACGAACGAAGGCGTGACCTACGCCTTACGCCTTTCCCCTCGCCCCTGAGGCGAAGCGGTGAGTTCGCGGAACTTCGCTTCCATCTCTTCCTCGCTGCCGGCGAGGTCGTCGGCCGACCCGTCGAAGACCAGTCGGCCGGCGCTGATCAACAGCACGCGATCGCAGACGGCCCGCACCTCCCGCAGGATGTGCGTGGAGATCAGCAGCGTCTTCCCCTCGTCCCGCAGGCGGCCGATCAGCTCCCGCACGCCGGCGACCTGGTTCGGATCGAGTCCGCCGGTGGGTTCGTCGAGGATCAGGACGCTCGGATCGTGCAACAGCGCCTGCGCCATGCCGACCCGCTGCCGGTAGCCGCGGGAGAGCTTCGCGATCGGCTTGCCCCAAACCGGCGCCAGGCTGCACGCCTCCTTCATCGCCTCCAACCGGGGCTTCAGCCGGTCCGACGCCATGCCGCGGGCCTTGCCGACGTAGCTGAGAAACGCGGCGGGGCTCATCTCCTGATAAAGCGGCCCGTTCTCCGGCAGATAGCCGAGGGTGCGGGCGGCGTCGATGCGGGCTTCCGCCACGTCGTGTCCGCCCACGGTCGCGGCGCCGGCGCTGGGGGCGAGGAAGCCGGTCAGCATCCGCATCGTCGTGCTCTTGCCGGCCCCGTTCGGGCCGAGGAAGGCGCAGACCTGCCCCTCCGGCACGGAGAACGACACATCCCGCACCGCCGCGAACGGACCGTAGAACTTCGACAGACCCTTCGCCTCGATCATCGCCCGCGGTCCGCCGGGCGTCGGCGCGTTCGCCGATTCCTCGGCAAACGGGTCGGACGGAGCCGAAGCCCGATCAACGGCGGCGGGAGCGGCGGGGGATTCGACGGCGGCGGCGGTCATGCGGGGGGATACGAACTTTCGGAGGGCAGCGTGGGAAGGAACGTGATCCCCGCCGGACGCGGACGTCCGGCGGGGAGGACGCCGGGATTACTGATCCTGGCTCAACGCCCCGATCGCCTCGCGGTCCACGCCGTACTTGTCGAACAGACCCGTGACGAAAGCGTTGATCGCGGCGCCGCGGACCTCGTCACCGGCCTGCTGATACAGACGCGGATCTTCGCGGGCGTTCTGCAGGAACGTTTCGTACAGCTCCGAGAGACGTTCGTCGGTCGGCTCGCGGCTGATCAGTTCCACCACGAGCGAGCGGTCCGGCTGGGCGCCGGGGACGCCGGCCGCCTCGCCGGGTTCGAGCGTGTCGAACGCGGCGTCGAGGAATTCCTCGGACGCGACGCCGTTCTCCATCGTCGGCACCGGGTTCCGCACCGGCGTCGGCCCCTGGATAAACGCCTGAATGCCGGACGGCCGATTCACACGCAGTCGCAGGAACGAGCCGGTCTCCGTGACTTTCAGCGGCGTCCCGTCTTTCTTGCCGGTCACGGTCTGGCCCTCGACGACCTCTTTGAGGGTCTTGCCCTCCTCGGAGGCCTGCTTCGCCAGCACGTCGGCCCGGGCGGCGGCGGCTTCGGCCGCCTTCTGCAGCTTGAACGCCTCGACGACCTGCTCACGCACGCCGTCGTCGGTCAGCTCCTGCTCCTCGGCGAATCGCTGGTCCGCCTTCCAGATGGCGAACAGCGCGGTCCCGCCCGGCGTCTCGCCGATCCGCACGTCGCTGAACAACGGCGAACGCAGGTTCGCGGCGAGCGGGTCGATCGCCAGACCGGATTGCTGGAACTGATTCTCGGACGGAGCCATCGCGGCGCCGACCGACTCGCGACCGACGTCGTTCTCCTCCTCATCCTCATCGCCGTCGGCCGTTTCGTCGTCGGCTTTCTCGTCGTCGGTCGCTCCCTCTTCGCCCTCGACGAGTTCGGGATAGCTGAGGAACGGCAGTCGTTTGTACGTCAGCCCGTTCTTCTTGGCGTAAGCCTCCATCCGCTGCGCGATCGTGGCGCGGGCTTCCGTGCGAAGTTCCGCGACTTCTTCCTCGGAGAGTTCGACGGTGGGGTCTTCCGGGTTCGGAACGTTCGCCCACACTTCCTCGCCGAGGACGTACATCGCGTCCCGGGCCGCGTTGATGCGGCGGGTCATCTCCTCGGAGACGGCCTCCCGCTTCAATCGGGCGCGGATCGCCTCCCGGCGAGCCGGGTCCAGCGGGAGGAACTCTTCGGGCTTGGGGGCGGGCGGGGCGGCCTCGTCCCCGTCGCCTTCGTCATCCGCGGTCGGAGCCGGCGGCTCGGCGTCGGACTCGTCCGCGGCGGTTTCGTCCTGCGGCGCCTCCATTGCCGGCTCTTCGGCGGCCAGCTCTTCGGTCGCCGGCTCTTCGGCGGCCGTTTCCTCGGCGGCCAGTCCGTCGGTCGCGGTTTCCTCGGCGGGGGACTCTTCCTCGGTCATTTCCTCGTCGGCCGGTTCCTCAGCGGTCTCGGCCGACGCTTCCTCCGGCGACTCCGCGGGGGGCTGCTCGCCGGCGGGGTTTTCCTCGCCGTTCTCCTGCGGAGTTTCTGTCTCGTCCTGCGGACTCATGGGCAGGGAGGCGAACCCGGCGGCCTGGAACAGGCCCGCAGCGGCGTTCTCGTCGCCCTCGGCATCGTCGGCCGGTTCCTCGGATTCCGGTTCCTCGGATGCCGGCTCCGGCGATTCGCCGTCGTCGGAACCCGGCTCGGTCGGCTCCGGTGAATCGGTTCCCTCGGCGACCGGCTCCACCATCTCCGGTTCGTCGGCGGGATGTTCGTCGGATTGTCCGGGAACTTCTTCGGCGGGAACGTCGCCGTCCCGACGAACGAGGGCGGCCTCTCCCAGACCGACCTGAACGAACTGGGCGACCGCAATCGGATCGCCAACCAG
>NZ_WTPX01000329.1 GCF_013036045.1 Alienimonas chondri | reverse complement strand
GACCGCGCCGGGCCGACCGGGGGCGGTGCGGAGCGCGGTGATCGACTGCCCCAGCGCCAGCAGATCGCCGCTGCCGTCGATGGCGGACCGACGTTCGCGGGCGGCGTTCGCGGCCAAAGCGCCGGCGTCCGAGGCCTCGGCTCCCGACGCCACGGGGGCGAGGGTCGCGTCGATCAGGCGATCCGCTTCGCCGGCGGGGCCGTTCGACTGGTCACCGAAGCCGGCCGCATCGGTCGTTATGAAGAAGGCACGCTGCAATCCTCCCACGATACCTACGCCGCGCTCAGCCCCGCGGGGCTGGGGCTGGGCGGGGCCGGAGCGGGGTCCGGCCGGCGGTTGGCCGCGACGACCAGTGCCGGCGCCGTGCTGCTGTGGGACGTGGCCCGTCGCGGGTTGGTGCGACGGTTCACCCCGGAGCGGGAACTCGTCACGGCAAGCCGCCGCGCCCCGCTGCCGGCCGTCGCCGCGGCGGTGGCGGAGGTGGATATGGAACTCGCCCGGCAGATGAGCGAAGAACTGGGCACGGACGTCAGCGCCGGCTCCGTGGTGCTGGCGTACGCCTCCGGGGACCGCACGGTCGCGGTGCTCCGTTGGCCGCAGGACGGCCCGCCCGTACCGGTGCGTCGGATTCAACTCGACGCCGCCCCGACGGCGCTGGGCTTCACGGGGGACGTCTCCGCGCTGGTGATCGGCAGCGAAGACGGCCGCCTCTGGGCCGCCGATCCGTTCCTGCCGACGAACCTCACGAACGAGAACGGCGGCGTGAAAGACGGCGTGGACCTGCAGCAGCTCGACAACCCGCTCGGTCCGGCGCATCTGCTGGGCGACACGGGCGAGCGGCAGATTCCGCCGCTGGTCGTCAAACCGCTGCCCGGCGCCTCGGCGCTGGTCGGGAACAAACGGTTGTTCCGCGTGGATTTGACCGGCGTGAACCTGGCCGATCTCGGCACGGAACAAGCCGCCGAGGCCGATCAGAACGACGCTCCGGCCGCGTTGGCGGTGACGCAGCGATACGCCGTGGCGAACCCGATCGTGACGCAGACGGCCGTCTGGCCGGCGGGCGCCTTCGGGGCCGCGGCGGGCTTCGCGGTGGTGGAGCAGACCGGCAAGGAGACGCGGGATCTGGTGATCTTCCGGGCCGATCAGCCGCAGCCGCTGGCCCGGTTGCCGCTGGGATCGCGGGCCTTCGCGGTCGCCGCGGCGCCGGATGCGCTGCGTCCGCGGC
>NZ_WTPX01000328.1 GCF_013036045.1 Alienimonas chondri | reverse complement strand
GTCGGCGGTGAGGGGGCTGGAACCGACCGATCGTCCTTCAACATCCCACCGTCCTTCGAGAGCGAGCGTTCGCCGGCCATCGAGCGTCCCGGACGCTTGAAGCGTCCGGGACGCCGCGTTCGCTCTGAAACCTCTGGCGATGGATGCGGGTGAAGGTTCGCTCACCCTCACCCCCGGCCCCTCTCCCTGAGGGAGAGGGGGGCAGAGTCCGACGCATCCCTGTGAACAGTTCGCTTGCTTCGCCGGGTAATCTGTCACGGCTTCGCCTTCCGCCCCCACAGACCCCATGACGGATCTCGCCGCCCGGTACGCCGCCTTGAGAGCCGAAGCGACCGCCCTGGCCGGCGCCCCGGCGGACATTCGGCAGCGGGCGGCGCTGCTGCACCGGGTGTATCTCGACAGCGGCGGGAACCACGCCTTCGCGGAGATCGCCGCCCACGGCGCCCAGTGGGCCTACGGGTTCTTTGAGACCACCGGCACCCTCGGCAAGGTCATCTCCTATCGCTACGTGCTGAACCGGGCGGAGATGGGCCGCCGCCACGCGATGTTGCAGGGCTTCGCCGACGGCTTCAAAGAGGCGAACCGCAGCGTGTTCATCGACACCTACAGCCAGTTCTACCTCACCGCCGAACTGGACGACCCGACCGACGCCGCGGCGCTGGTCACCGACGATCTGGCGAATGCCTTGGGCACGATCCACGAAGCGAACCGCAGCGGCCGCGTGCTGGATGCGGACGTGCGGAGGGAGCTGTTCCAGCGGGTGCTGCGGCGGGAGCAGACCGTGACGGTCGGTCCGAAGGTGGATGAGGAGTTCGCGAAGTTCGATTGCCCGATTCTGCGCGCCTGCGTGATGAAACCGCCGGTGCGGTTCTCTTACTTCCCCAAGTGGACCTGGTTCTGGTTCAAGAACTTTCAGGACACCGAGGAACGCGTCCGCCGGGCGCATCGCTGCTTCGACATCGCCGAACAGGCCGGTTGGCCGACGGTGTTCGACACGATGCGGCGCTACGAAGTGCTGCCGAACGAGTTTTTCACCGACCCGCGGGGCTACACCGAGGGGTTGAAGAGAAGACTGTCGGCCGGGTCGACGATCGCGGCGGCGTGAGGCGGTCGCGTCTTCTCGACTCACCTCTCCCTTGAGGGAGAGGGGCCGGGGGTGAAGGTGAACGAGCCTTCGCCCGCGGGCGTTCGCGGAGCGATTTCCGAACGATCGACGTGAGAGCAGCCGGGCGGTGAAGGACGGTTGGCCCGGCAATGCCCCCTCACCCCCGACCCCTCTCCCCCAAAAGGGGGAGAGGGGG
>NZ_WTPX01000327.1 GCF_013036045.1 Alienimonas chondri | reverse complement strand
TCGCCGGCGGCGCCCCGCCCGCGACCGCCGCGGACCCCGCGAATCCGGCGACGGGTTCCTCAACGGGGCCGTCGAAGCGTCCGAAGGTCCTCTTTCTGGACGTCAACGAGACGCTGCTGAACCTCGACCCGCTGGTCGCCTCGGTCGGCGAGGCCCTCGGGGGGCGGCCGGAGCTGGTTCCGCTGTGGTTCTCCTCGCTGCTGCATCACTCTCTCGTCGCCACCGTGGGGGATCGCTACGAGGACTTCGGCGTCATCGGGGCCGCCACGCTGCGGATGCTGGCGGCGAACCACGAGATCGACCTGTCGGCGGAGCAGGCCGCCCGGGCGCTCGCGCCGATCCGGTCGCTGCCGCCCCATCCGGACGTCGAGCCGGCGCTGAAGCAACTGACCGACGCCGGCTATCGCCTGGTCACGCTGACGAACTCCTCCGCCGCGGGGGTGAAGGCGCAGATGGAGAACTCCGGCTTGCAGCGATACCTGTCGGACCGCCTGAGCGTGGAGACGGTGGGGCTGTTCAAACCACACGCCCACGTTTATCGGTGGGCGGCCCGGCAGGTGGGCGAATCGGTCGAGGATTGCCTGCTCATCGCGGCGCACGGCTGGGACGTCGCCGGCGCCGCCTGGGCGGGGATGCGGACCTGCTTCCTCGCCCGGCCCGGCAAGCAGCTCTACCCGCTCGCCCCGCCGCCGACGCTGCTGAAGGCCGACCTCCTCGAAGCCGCTCAGAAACTGATCGCCCTGCCGCGGTAGAACGCGGCGGGCGGCCTGCGCCGGTTTGGAAACCAACCCGAAGCGTCAGCGAGGCGGGGCGGTCCCAAGCCTCGCTTGCGCTTCGGGCTCACAAACAGGCGCCGCACTGATCCAACGGACGCGCTAGGCGATCTCCCACCCGGCCCGGTAGGAGGGGCGGATCAGCGCCGCGGCCTCGGGGACGTCGGGCACGGTCAGCGTCGCGGCGTCCCAGTCGATCGGCCGGCCGAGTCGGTAGGCGACCAGCCCCAGCAGCACCGTTTCGCTCAGCGGACCCGAGTACGCGAAGTCGCAGGTCGTCGGGGCGCCCGTCTTGACGGCCTGGATCCACTCGTCGTGATGCCCGATCGACGCCGGAATGGTCGGCTCCGGCGGCTCAAACTCGGCGAACTGCTCTTCCGGATACAGCTTCCAGCCGCCGTAGTCGGCGAAGAGCTGCCCCTCTTTCCCCACGAACAACACGCCCGACCCGCGCAGCTTGATGCCGTGCAGCTCGCCGGGCGCCTGGTTGCCGTCGTACCAGGTGACCTTCACCGCCGGCATCTGGACGCCGGCGGGCTCCTCGGCGTCGGCCGCCCCTTCGGCGCCGGAGGGGCCGTCCGCGGC
>NZ_WTPX01000326.1 GCF_013036045.1 Alienimonas chondri | reverse complement strand
ACCTACGCATCCCGGCGGACGTGCAGGCCCGCCGGAAGCGGGCGGAGGCGCTCGCCGTCGCCGCGGGCCGCGAGCCGGCGGAGGTGGTCGACCTGTTCACTCGTCTGGGCCAGGTGGACGCCCGCACGCAGCCGGGCGAGAAGACCGCATTGAAGAAGCGGGCCGCGGCGGGGCTGATCCGCGAACTCGCCCAACTGCGGGCCGACGCGGGCCACGTGCGGCGGTAGAACGCTGGGGAAGCAAAGGATTTCGCTCCGGGATTTCCCGGTGGGGTGATTCGGGTCATGCGGGCGGTGCGGGGCGGCCGATGGGTGAGGCGGGACGATCCTTTGGGCCGGCACGGGTGTGCCGGCGCCGTCGGTTCGTTTCTCGCCGGACCCGACGTTCGGCTCATGCATCCCTCCCACGGACCGGGCCGACGATGAACTTGAAACGCCGCTCCGCTGACCGCGGACTGCTTTCTGGCTCTTGGATCTCCGCCGCGTCGGCGACGACCTGGGCCGGCCCGGTTCGTCGCGCCGTGCGCAAAGCCGCGGTTCCCGCCGCGTTGCTCGCCGCCGCGGGCTTCGTGGATACGGCGCCGGGGCAGCTCGTTCCGGACTCCCCTCACCAGTCGGCCGCCTCGCAGCCGGCCGGCGGGGGCGGGTTCTTCGGTCTCGTTCCGGATCAGCCGCGTTCGGCCTCCCAGGCGACCCCCGCGAACGCTCAACCCGGGCCGGCGAACTATGCCCCGCGGGGGCAGTACTCCCCGCAGCAGGCCCAGGTGGCCGCGCAGCAGCAGGCGGCACTGCTTCGTCAGCAGCAGGCCTACCGTCAGCAGGCCGCCCAACAGGCCGCCGCCCAGCGTGCCGCGGCGCAACGAGGTGCGGCCCAACGTGCCGCGACGGCCCGGGCCGGCGCCCGGGACGTGCGGCAGGTCGATCACTCCGAGGAAGTCGCCGCCCCCGTGCGGGTGGCCGTCCTCGGCGCCGTGATGCGGCCGCGGACCTACGAGTTCTCCTATTCCGAGCCGAACCTCGCCTCGCTGCTGGAGCGGGCCGGCGGACTGACGGGCAAAGCGAACCGCACCGTGCGGCTGATTCGCAACGGCCAGCAGGTCGGCGCCACCCGGTTCATGCCGGGCATGCAGATTCCGCTGGAACCCGGCGACGTGGTGCTGTGCGATCCGGCGCCGCAATTGGAGACGCAACGGGGGACGCGGGTTCGCGAATTCTCTTGGGTGGCGATGGTCGGTCTGACGGATCGGCCCGTCGTGCTGAAGCTGAAGATCGCCGACGCGAACGTCCCCTCGCTGCTGGACAGCCTGAGCCTGCCGCCGCAGGCGATCGCGGCGGTCGGCGTGCTGCCGCCCCCGGCGGCCGCCGGG
>NZ_WTPX01000325.1 GCF_013036045.1 Alienimonas chondri | reverse complement strand
AGCAGGCCCAGGCCGCTCAGTTCGGGGACCGCGGCGCTCCGCACGGCGCAGGGATCGGCGACGGTGGCGATGGTCGTCGCCGCCGGGCTGGTCGCCGCCGCCATCCCCACCAGCGGCGTGCACGCGGTCTGGGTCGCCTGCGCCATTGGGTGCGGGTCGAAGGCGATCGCCTGGCTCAATTCCAGCGGCTTCTGGGTCGTCTGCCGCGCCGGCGGCCTGACCGAACGCGAAGCCCTGTCCACCTTCACCCCCTTGAGCGGCGTCGTGGCGATTCTCGGCCTGGCCGTCACCTTGGCCGGCGCCTGGCTTTGGCCAGGCGTTTGAGCGGAGGCGAATCAAAGGATGGTTGAAGGTTGGCGACCGCCTTCGCACGATCCATCGGTTCCCCCGCATGTCTCCCACCGGCGACGCCCATGAGCGACGAACGAGAAACCTACGGCTCGGGCCTGTCGCTGACGAAGACGGCCGTCGCGCTCGGCGTGGTCGTGGCGTTGTTCGCCTGGGGCGTCGCGGCGGCGGAGTACGCCGCGGACGCGGAGGGCTGGGCGTCGGTCGCGGCGCCGGAGGACGCGGAGGATCTCTCCGACGGCGGTCTCCGTCGCAACCGCGGCGCCGGACTGCGGTTGATGATCGGGGCGCTGCTGGCGTTCCTCTGGAACGGCGTCGTCCAGCTCCCGAACGCCCCCTGGGTGATCGGCTTCACCCTGATGAACAAGCCGTTGATCGCCGTGCTGTTCGTCCTGGCGGAACTGGCGATCGCCGGCGGGGCGTTCTTCCTTCGCAAGCTCGACGCGGAACTCCACGGCGATTCGTCGAAGGAGAGCGAACGCCCGGTCCGTCCGCGGCAGAAGAAAAAGCGTCGCCCGACTCGTCGCCCGCCGCCGGGTTACGGCTGAGCGTCCGCCGCCGCTTCGAGGCGGTCGTCCGGCGGTTCGACGCCGATCACCTCGTCCAGCTTCGCCCACACGTCCACGCCTTGAAGCGACGGGTCCGACAGCGCCGCGGCCACCCGCACCGTGCGGCCGGGGGCGAGGTCCGCGACCAACCCGTCCAACTCTTCCGGAATCACCGCACCCCGCACCCGCAGCGGCTCCGGCCGCACGTTTTCGGCGTCGCGGAGGGGGTTCTCCGGCGGATCGGCGATCGGCTTCGCCGGCGGCGCCGGGCGCCAGGGAGCCAGCGTGAACTCCAGTTCCCACCCCTTCCCCGTGCTGATCCCCGCGGCGCCGGCGTCGGTCACGACCCCCAGCAGTTCGACCACCGCCCGCGCCGGCGGTCGCTTCGTGCGGGGAGTACCGGGACGGGACGAGGGGGAACGGCTCAAACGGCGACGGGCGGGTATGCGGGATGGCGGACGGATCGACGTTAACGGGCATCCCGAACAGCCGCCACGGGTCGAGCGACTGCTCGTCTCCCCTCTCCCCCTTTTTGGGGGAGAGGGGTCGGGGG
>NZ_WTPX01000324.1 GCF_013036045.1 Alienimonas chondri | reverse complement strand
GCACCGAGCCGTCGGCCGACCGGCCGGCCGCCGTCGAGCCGCGTCCGCCGCTCCGGGTGCGTCCGCCCGCCGCCGTTCCCCCGTGGCTACTGCCGCCGTGGCTGCTGCCGCCCTGATTACTGGAGCCGTGTTCAAAGTCGGCCTCGGCGAAGTCGGCCTCGGCGAAGTCGGCGCCCGGGTTCGCGGCCGCGGTTCCGCCGCCGGTCATCGTGGGGCCGGCGCCGGTCATGTCGCCGGACATGTCGCCGGTGGGCGTGTCGGCGGCGTCGCCGGTCATGTCGCCGGTGGGCGTATCCGAAGCGTCGTCCATCTCGCCGGTGGGGGCGTCGTCGCCTTCGTCGCCGAGGGAGGAGGTGCCGGCGAGGGAGTCGTCGTCGGCGAAGTTTCCGACCGGGCCGTCGGCGTTCGCGCCGGCCGCGTCTCCGCCGATCAGGGTGCCGCTGGGCATGTCGGCGCCGCTGGGCGTGTCCGGTTGCTCGCCGATCAGCGTCCCGCTGGGCGTGTCCGGCTCGCCGCCGCCGATGAGGGTGCCGCTGGGGGAGTCCGCCGCGGGGGGGAAGGCCGGCGGGGCGTCCGGATCGGGCGGCGAGTCGCTGATGAGCGTCGCGCCCTCGTCCGAGAGGTTCGCTCCCTCGTCCAGATCGTCGTCGAAATCGTCCAGCACGCTGCCGCCCTCGGCGCTGATCGCTTCTTCGTCAGCGTCCGGGTCGTCCGCATCCCGATCAGCGTCGTCCTGGAAGTCGGCGGCGCCGTCGAGGATGCCGGCGGGTTCGTCGACGAAGCGGGCGGAGATCGTGGCGGAGACGGACTCCTCCAGATCCTCCGGGGCGACCGGCTCGGCGTCGGTCCCGCGGGCGGCGAGGCCGGCGGGGTCCATCTTCGCCGGATCCAGCAGCGACCCCAGAATGCCCTTCGTCCCGGCTCCGCGGCCGGCCCCCGGGGCCACCCCGGGGATCGTCGGCCGCGGCGCGATCGGTCCGCCGATCGGTCCGGTCGTTCCCTCGGCGCCGGCGCGGCCGGGGACGGGCGTGGGGGCGTCGGCGGAGTCGGAGTCGGAGTCGGAGTCGGAGTCGGGAGCCATTGTGGAGGACGGTGACGGGGGAAGGCGAGCGAACGGCGACGGGCGAAGGCGTCCCGATCCGCGATGGAACCGTCCGTGGAGGAAACCGTCCGTGGAGGAAACCGTCCGTGGAGGAAACAGGCTCAACGGGCGGCGACGAGGCGGCGCGCCCGCCGAGCGGACCGGTTGAGTGTCCGCGGCGACGAACCCTCCACCAGTTCCCCGTCGGCCCGAGTCGCCGAACCGACCGGCGCCGGAACGCCTCCGACCGTCATGACCGATCCCCCGGTCCGCGGTTGGCCGGTCATCCCGCGGCCGGTCATCTCGCGGCCGGTCATCTCGCGGACTGCCGCGTCCCGCCGCCGGCGCCACTTCGCCGCGGTGCGCGACGGCCGGGACAGGCCCGCGGCGAAG
>NZ_WTPX01000323.1 GCF_013036045.1 Alienimonas chondri | reverse complement strand
ATACGGAGCCAACCGGTTCGGGGGCGCCAAGCGGGCAGAACCCGGGCGCATCCAGCTGGGGCGGGGGGCGGCTGTCGGGGCGAACGGCATCCGGCGAGGGCAGCGGGCGACGAGGCCCGAAGGACGGAATCCGACACGCCGCCTCGATCACCGAAGCAATCGAGCAGGCGGACGTCGCAATCCCTCCGGGCAGGAACCAAACCTAGCCTGCAAATCACGGGCCGGTCGGCGGCCAAGTCCTTTTGAACCGCTCAGGCTTGGAAATCGGGCGGTCTGTCCGGCTCAACGACCCGGGAACCCCTCGAACCGGAGGGGGGGGCCGACTGCCGGTCGATCGCTCCGGTCGTTCGGCGGTCACCCTCTGAAAGCGCCGCTGGTTCCTGAAACGCCGCCGGCTTCCCGAACCGCCAAGCGAACAGGCTGTCGCCGCGCTTGCGGAGCGGGAGAGTCCGTTCAGTGCGCGCATTCGGGCGCAGCGGCCATCCGGGGGGCTTCCCGATGGCTCAGTAGTCCATCCACACTGTTCTCGCCGGCAAACGCCCTTAGGCTATATCCTTTCCGTTTCGACCCCGGCGCCTGCTCCCGCAGGCGACACGCTCCTCTCCGGTTCCACAATGACATCCCGATCCTTTCACAGCGGCGGTCCGCCGGCGGCTGCGTCCGGGGGCGCTCGGGCCGTCATGATCGTGGACGATCACCCCGTCGTCCGTCAGGGCTTGCGGTTGTTGCTGGATCGCGAGCCGGACCTGCAGGTCGTCGCCGAGGCCGACGGCGTCACCGAGGCCTTCACCCGCTTCAAGGAGGTCCACCCGGATCTGGTCATCATCGACCTGAGCCTGAAGGACGGCAGCGGCATCGAACTGATCAAGGAGATTCACGCCTCCGAGCCGGACACGCACATGCTGGTCAGCAGCATGCACGACGAAAGCCTGTTCGCGGAGCGCGTGCTGCGGGCCGGCGCCAAGGGGTTCATCTCCAAGCAGGAAGCGACCGGCAACATCGTCGACGCCGCCCGCCAGGTGCTCAGCGGCCGGGTCTACCTGTCGCCCGCGATGAGCGACCAGATGCTGCACCGCCTCGTCAGCAACGACGACGACGCGGCGGACAAAAGCCCGATCGAAAGCCTCTCCGACCGGGAGTTGGAGGTCTTCGAGATGATCGGCCAGGGCCTGACGACCCGTCAGATCGCCGCCAAGCTGGACCTCTCCCCGAAGACGGTGGAGACGTACCGCGAGAACATCAAATCGAAGCTGTCCCTCGCCAACGGCACCGCCCTGACGCGCCACGCGGTGCAGTGGCTGCTGGAGAACACCTGAGGCCGCTGCGCGGAAGCATCAAGGCCCAAGTCACCAAGAACCAACGGCGAGCGGCCGGCGTCAGCCCGCTGTGCGATGCGAACGTCTGCTGAAAAGCGTTCGCTCACCCTCACCCCCAGCCCCTCTCCCTGGGGGAGAGGGGGGAAGAGTCCGCCGCGCCTCACCGGTACTCCCCTCGCCCCCTTTTGGGGAGAGGGGTCGGGGGTGAGG
>NZ_WTPX01000322.1 GCF_013036045.1 Alienimonas chondri | reverse complement strand
GGCGTCGCCCGCGCCGGGTTCGACCGGGTCGACGGGGAGGACGACGGGCACACCGCCCGCGGGGGCGGCGGCGCCGTCCGCGGCGTCGGCGCCGCCGGGGATGCCGGCGGAGACCACGAGGGCGAAGATGAAGGCGAACACGGCGAACCCCTCCACGATCGCCGCCGGCGCCGCCGACAGACCGAACACCTCCGGCTTGCTCTTGCTGGCGACGATCGCCGAGGCGCAGCACAGGCCCTGGTACATCGCGCTGAACAGCAGCACGACGCCGCACAGGATGCCGACGGCGAACAGCCCGCCGGACGCCTCGACGGTCACGGGCCGGTTCAGCGAGAACATCACCACGATCCCGTAGATGATCTGCGAACTGGGCAGGGCGGAGAGCCCGACCAAGCGTCCGTAGCCGCTTTCCACGTCCAGCATGGCTCCGCAGGCGGCCTGCCCGGCGCGGGCGCAGCCGATCACGCTGCCGATCGCCCCCAGGGCGGTCGGGCCGTAGATGCCCGCCCAACCCAGCATCACCCAAAAATTATCCATATCAGCTCGTCGCTTTCTTGGTGAAGGGTCGGAACGGGTAGCCCTCGTCGTTCAGACTCCAGTTGAAAAACTCGATGCAGTTCAGCCGCAGGCCGTGCACCACGCCGCCCATCAGACCCAGCAGAATATTGATCCCGTGCCCGGCCACCAGGATGACCAGCGCCAGGGCCACGCCGGCGCCGCCCGCCCGGAACGACTGCGACGCCAGATCGTTGAACGTGATCGCCAGCTGGGCGCTGGCCAGTCCCAGGGCGAACAGTCGCAGGTAGCTCAGCACGTCGCCGAAGGCTTTCGTCAGATTGGGGATCTGCATCGCCCCGTCGACCAGCCGCAGGGCGTGCGTCTTCGGACTGAACGAAAAGAGCGGACGGTCGCTGCTGAACAGCAGCACGAACGCGGCGCCGACCAAGACCGCGGGCTGCCCGACGTCGGCGAACGCCGCGGCCCCCGTCATCGCCCCGGCCCCCCACAGGAACCCGCCGACGATCGTCGCGGCCCAGCCGAGATGGCCCAGCAGGCGTGAGGACCGCCGGCTGTTCCACGCCGCGATCAGGTTCGCGAGCGTCAGGTGCGCCGCGCCGATCGCCACGGAGATCGCCATCATCGCGTTGCGGTCCTCCGTCATCGGCCGGCCGTCGACGTACACCCGCAGCCGGTCCAACAGCGACCCGGCGGGCGGTTCGAGTCCGAAGTAGCTGCCGGCCGCCACGCCGTAGGCCACGGTGAAGCTCACCAGTCCGACGGCGAGATTGCGGAACCGCCGGGACGACCGCGTCGCCCCCAGCCGGCCCCAGAACAGGAACAGCCCGACGCCGAGCACGAGGCCGTAGGCGGCGTCGGAGACGATCATCCCGAAGAACAGGGCGAACGACAGGTAGACCACCGCCGTCGGATCCCACGCCCGGTAGCCGGGCGTGATGTAGAACGTCACGCAGCCCTCGGCGCCGGCGAGGCGGTCCGGGTTGTTCAGGAGGGTCGGCGGGGCGTCGGCCGGGGCGGGGGCCTCGACCGTCAGGGCGAGTCCGCGACGGTCGCAGA
>NZ_WTPX01000321.1 GCF_013036045.1 Alienimonas chondri | reverse complement strand
CATTGGTCGCGGGACTGGTCCTCGCCCCCGCGGACCGCGGCGACCTGGGCAGCGAACGGCAGATAGAGGCACAGCGCCGCCGGGGCGAGGACCAGTCCCGCGACCAATGTTTCGTCGGCTTGCGAACTCGGGGCGAAGAACAATGCGTTCAGGCACACGGCGACGCCCACGATCGCCAGCAGACCGCAGAAGACGGCCGCCAGACTGAGCGCGGGCGTCGTCCGGGCGACCTCCCATTCCCGCAGCGCCGGGTCGCTGATCGTCACGGGCACGCGGTCCGCCGCACCGTCCGCACCGACATCCGGCAGCGGGGCGACGGCCGTCCCTGAGTCGTCGAGCGCCGGCGGGTCGAACGGATCGACCGGCGCCTCGCCCAGCCCGCCGATCTGCGGCGTCGCAGGGTCGCTGGGCAGACCCAGCGAATCGACCGCGGCCCGCACGTCGGAGACGGTTTGATACCGCTTCGCCGGTTCGCCCTCCAACGCCTTCATGACGATGTCGTCCAGCCGCACGTCGGCCCCGTCGCGGCCGTGCGATCGGGAACGGTGCGACGGCGGGGCGAAGCGGCCCAGCGGGAGTTCGCCGGTCAGCAGTTCGTAGAAGACCACGCCGAGCGAATAAATATCCGCCCGCTGGTCCACGTCGCGGGTGCCGCGCATCTGTTCGGGGGCCATATAATGCGGCGTGCCCATCGCCTGCCGGGTGCCGGTCAGCGTCCACGGCGTGCCGGTCGCGATGTCCTCGCCTCGGCCCAGCTTCGCCAGACCGAAGTCCGCGATCTTCACCCGCCCGCGACCTTCGTCGCCCTTGGGATCGAGCAGAATATTCTCCGGCTTCACGTCCCGATGCACGATCCCGCGGGCGTGGGCGAATTGCAGCGCCGCACAGATCTGCCGCACGATCTCCAATGCTTGGGCCGGCTGCATCGGTTCGCCGTCGCCGTTAGGCGGCGCGCCGTCATCGGGACGCGCGCCGCCTAACGGCGACGGCGAACCGTGGGCGTTCATCACGTCGCGGAGGTTCGCCCCGTCGACGTATTCCATCAGGAAATAGAACAGCCCCGGTCGCGGCTCGCCGTCCGGGCCGGGCGGCGGGGTCGTCTGACCGAAGTCGTACACCTGTACAATGTTCGGATGGTTCAGCCGGGCCAGCGTGCGGGCCTCGCGGAGGAACCGCTCCGCGAAGGCGGCGTCGCGGCCGACTTCGGGGGGCAGCACCTTCAAGGCGACCACCCGGTCCAGCTTCGCCTGCCTCGCCTTATAAACGGCTCCCATCCCCCCCCGGCCGAGCATCGCCTGCAAATCGAGGTCGGGGAAATGCTCCGCGAGTTCCTCCAACCCCGGCGCCACGAACCGCCCGGGGTTCCCCCCGCCGGTCCCGGTCAGCTGCGACATCAATCCCCCGCTGAGCAAACACCGCGGACACAGCCCCGCGGGGGCGTCCTCCGGCAGCGGCGACCGACAACTCGGGCACTGTTTTACCGACGAGTTCACCGACGAGCGGCCCGATGACGAGGGATCCGACGGCGAAGCGACGGTGGACGAATCGCCGTCCGGAGCGAACGCCTCGTCGCCCGGCGGGGCCGCGGTCGGCGGCGGGGTCTGGTTCGGAGCGGCGGCGGTCATGGGAGGGGGGCG
>NZ_WTPX01000320.1:1757-2421 GCF_013036045.1 Alienimonas chondri | reverse complement strand
CTAGTGTCCTGAGTTGGAGGTTTCGTTGCAGACGGCTTCGACCCGACGGAGGATCAGGTCCGCGTCGGCAGTCCAGACGAACGGCTTGGCGTCGGCGTTGTGGCCGTCGACGTAGTCCCGGATCGCCCGCTCCAGCTGCGGCACGCTGCGGAACACGCCCCGCCGCAGCCGCTTGTTCGTGAGTTCCGCGAAGAACCGCTCGACCTGGTTCAGCCAGCTCGCGCCCGTCGGGGTGAAGTGCAGCCGGTAGTCCGGATGTCGGGCGAACCACCGCTTCACGGCGGCTGTTTTATGCGCGGCGTAGTTGTCGAGCACCAGATGGATCTCCGTCCCCGGCTCCCGCTCGACCGCCGCGTCGAGTTGGCGGAGGAACGACAGAAAGTCCTGCGCCCGGTGACGCCGTCGGCAGCGGCCGAACACCTCGCCGGTTTTCACGTTCAGGGCCGCGAACAGGCTGGTCGTCCCGTGGCGGAAGTAATCGTGCGTCTGTCGCTCCGGCCGTCCGGGCGTCATCGGCAGGACGGGCTGAGAACGGTCGAGGGCCTGACACTGCGATTTCTCGTCCACGCAGAAGACGACCGCGTTGGCCGGCGGACTCATATAGAGGCCGACCACGTCCCGGACTTTGTCGACGAAGTAGGGGTCGGTCGACAGTTTGAACGTT
>NZ_WTPX01000320.1:0-1657 GCF_013036045.1 Alienimonas chondri | reverse complement strand
GTATTCATCCAACCCCGTCTCCTGTTTGGCTTGGTCGAAGCGCTCCTCGATCGCCCAGCGGCCTCCGGCGATCCCCGCCAGCTTCTGGAGCGTCGTCCTCTCCGGCGAACAGGTCAGATAATAGGCCCGATCGCGGGTGTCCGTCTCCGACTCTCGCAGGCTCTTGCGAACCAACAACGCCTTCTGGAAGACGCGTCCGTCGTCCTGTTCCAAAGGGCCCCCCAACCGATCCGCCGCCCAGCGACTCCGCCGCTCCCCCTCGGTTCCAAGGCAGCAGGAGAGCTCCTCCCAGCCGCCCGGATCGTCGGCGAACTCCCGGGCGTAGTCCTCGGCTTGCAGCTGCCGGAAGCCACGCGCCCAGACCCGCTGCGCTTTCGATACCGCCATGACGTATCCGACGCCAGGGTCTTCCAGCAGCTTGCGGAACCGGTAATCGCCGCCTTAAACGGCGTCGGCGGCGCCCCACCCGCAGGGCACGCCGGCGCCCAGCGCCCGCCCGATCATGTCCTACGCCAAAGCGGGCTTGGTCGCGGACTCAACCTCCAGTGGCGCCTTGGCTTCGGCTCGGCGGTTGGCGTCGTCGGCCCATCCCCTCGGAAGATATAGAGCCAGGTCGATCAGGGCGTGGCCGCGTGGCATCCGCAGCGCCAGGAACACCCCGCTCTGACAACTTTCGATCCGGGCGGCCGTGCCGGAGTACATCCGCCTCACGCCGGCCGACTCTGTCCCCTACTTCAGGAACCCGGTCTCGTTTAAGATCAACACCGACTCGTCCGCGACCTTCGGATCGCCGAGTCGCTCGACGACGTAATCGCGCAGGTCGTCGCGAACCTCGTCCGCGCCCCAGCGGGTCCGAGCGATGAAGTGCTGCAGGTTGGGAGGCTTCGCCTCGCCGACCTCATTCGGCGAGTTGCCAGCCGTTCTTCCGCTCGACCCGGCTGATTAGACCTCGCAGGTATTGACCGGCCCGGCCCCGCAACTCCGGCCGGCGAAACCGCGGCCCAATCCGCCTCGCCGCGGCGTCAATCTCCCGGGCCCAGCGGCGAACCTCACGCACCCGAACGGCGGCCATCCTCGGACTCCTTGCGAACGGCTCCCTCGCCACTCAAACTGTCGCCGCACAACCGCAAACGTACAACTGTAGTACTAGTGTCCTGAGTTGGAAGTTCTGTTGCGCTTCGTGCGGGGGCGGGTAGGCTGCGGTTTTCCGCGATTCGGAGCCGCTGATGTCGGGATCCAAGCCGAGGGTCGAACTGGTCCTGACCGATGCCCAGCGGGAAGAATTGACCCGGCTGGCCCGCCGCCGCAAGACGCCCCGGGGCCTAGCTCTGCGGGCGGCGATCGTCTTGGCCTGCGCCGACGAACCCTCGATCGTCGCCGCGGCCCGCCGCCTCGGCGTCTCCCGGCCGACCGCGACGCGGTGGCGGGAGCGATTTCTCGAACACGGTTTAGACGGCCTCTCCGACGAGCCCCGCAGCGGAGCTCCGCGGAAGATCGGCGACGACCGCGTGGAGGAGGTCGTGCGGACCACGTTGGAGGAGACGCCCCCGAACGCGACGCACTGGAGCACGCGGAGCCTGGCGAAGCGGCTGGGCCTCAGCCAGAGCGCCGTCTCCCGGATCTGGCGAGCCTTCGGGTTGCAGCCGCACCGCTCCGA
>NZ_WTPX01000032.1 GCF_013036045.1 Alienimonas chondri | reverse complement strand
GGCCCTCGCCGCCCTGCTGTCGCCGGCCCCAGCCTCGCCCGCCGCCCTGGCCGAAGCCGGCGACGACGGCCGCCCGGTCATCGGACTGCAATACGACGGTCCGATCAAAGTCGTCTATCAAATTAGCGACGACGAGTGGAAGGACGGGGTCGGCAAGGGCCTGCTATACCTCGGCAAGCTCCGCGACTATTACGCAAAGCAGGGCGTGCCGGCCGAACGACTCGATATCCGTGCCGTCTATCACGGCAAGGCCGCGGCCCATCTGCTAACGGACGAGGCGTGGCGGAAATACGGGTTCGAGGGCGACGCCAATCCAAACACGGCGTTGATCTCGAAGCTCACGGAGCAGGGCGTCACCGTCGAGTTGTGCAACGCCCGCCGTCAGCGGGAGGGGTGGGCGAAGAACGAAATCCACCCGGACGTGCAGCTCGCCCAAGCCGCGTACGCCCGGCTGATCGACCTGCAGCACCAAGGCTACGCCTACATCCGCTTTTGATCCCGCCTCTTTCGTTCGTCCTGATCCCGCCTTCTGAAAGCCCTCCCATGTCCGCCGCCTGTTCTCCCTCCTCCGCGTGCTGCCGACCCTGCCTCGGGGCCGCCGTGGCGTTGCTCGGCGTCGCCGCGATCGCCGCCGCGGCGTTCGTCGGCTGGTCCGATCCCCTGTCGGCGAGTTCGTCCGCGTCCCAGTCGCCTGCTGCCGCAGTCGAGCAGGGCGTCACGGCCCCCGCGGCGCCGTCGATCGATTCAGCGGATTACGACTCCGCCGCCTCAGCGCCCCCCTCGCGGGTGCCGTGGCGGACCGACCTGTCCGCGGCATTGGCGGAATCGGCCCGCTCCGGCGAGCCCGTGCTGGTGGATTTCGCGGCCGCCTGGTGCCCGCCGTGTCAGCTGATGGACGAGAAGACCTGGCCGGACCCGGCCGTGCGGGAAGCCCTCGCCGAGGGCGTGATCCCCGTTAAACAGAACGTCGCCGGCGCCGCCGCCCGCGCCGCCTCGGAGACGTATGACGTGGCCTATTTGCCGACGCTGCTGTTGCTGGACGCCGAGGGCGAGGAAATCGCCCGCACCGGCTTCGTCGACGCCGCGGGGCTGCTCGAATTTCTCAACGAACACCGAGCTGCGGCGACCGACGCCGGCCGCTGATTCCCCGATCGCTTCCCCCCGTTCGCCGCTGCATTCGGCGGCGGTCCCAAACCTCCAACCAAGCCGTACGCCATGCTCTCCGCCGCCCTGCTCACCGTCGCTCTCGCCGCCGCCCCAGCCGCGGGACCGGCTCCAACCGACGATCCCACCGCCAACCCAACCTACCTCCACCCGGTCATTGAAGGGCACGGCGGGATCGTCCCGCTGCCGGACGCCGCCCTGCAGCCCCGCAGGAATGCCAAGGCGCTCATCGACATCACTTCCGACCAGACGTCCGGCAGCGTGCTGAAGGGTCTCGATCGGGCCGCCCTCATTCTCAACCAATACGCCCACGCCGGCGTCGGTCCCGAGCAGGGCATGAAGATGGCGATCGTCCTGCACGGCCCGGCGGTCACGGCGGCCCTGTCCGACGAGGCGACCGCCGCCCGGGCGAAGCCGTATATGAGGGACAAGGGCGTGGTGGAGAACCCGCACCTCGACCTGCTGCGGCAGCTCAAGAAGGCCGGCGTGGAGATCTACGTCTGCGGCCAGAATCTGTCGCACCTCGGCATCGCGACGACCGAGGTCGCCGACGTGGTCACGGTGGCCGTGTCCGCCGCGACGGTCAACATCGGTCTGCAGGCCGACGGATACGCCGTCATCGGGTTTCACTGACCTGAACCGAACCAGCGTCGGCGCCGCCGATGCGGTCCGTTGCGTCCGGCGCCAAAAAGAATGATCCCGCCCCGTCCGGTCCCGGACGGGGCGGAATTTATTCAATTGCGGGAAATTCAGCCGCCAGTCCGCTCCTTCAGCCCGTCGATCGCCTCGCTCTCCTGCCGACGGGATAGCTCCTCCGTGTTCGTCCGCACTGCCTAGCCGCACGACATCGGCAGACAGGGCGTGCTGGAGGGGGATCTCTTCACCACCCCGTGAAAAACTCGAGCAAGCTCGCTTCGTTAATCGACCGGCCGTATCTCGGTGCGGCAGGAGTCGGGCAATTCGCAGAAGCGAAGCGCCCCGTCCGCCCGGTTCGGAGGGGGGGACGAGTCAGCGGCTGGCTTGTTCCTGTTTGAGTTGCCGATGACGACTGACGACGCGCCATAGGAACGCCGCCAGCAAGGTGCCGACGACCGCCATGCCGATGTAGTTGAGCACGCTCGTGATCGAGTCCTGTTGACCGGCGAGCCAGTAGCCGACGCCGGCCAGCAGGGCGGTCCAAATCGTCGTGCCGATGGACGTGCCGATCAGGAACTTCGTCAGCCCCATCTCGGACAGACCGGCGGGCACGCTGATCAACGTCCGCACGCCCGGAACGAGGCGCCCGATCGTCACGGCCCACAGGCCGTAGCGATCGAACCAGCGGTCGGCTCGCTCGACCTCGTCCGGCGAGGTTCCCAACCAGTGTCCGTGTTGCTCGATCCAGCGGCGGAACCGCTCTGTGCCGACGCGCCGAGCGACGCCGTACCACGCCAACTGCCCGAGGATCGAGCCGACGGAGCCGGCGAGAATCATGACGGCCAGCGAATGTTCGCCCGATTTCGCCGCCGCTCCGGCGCCGGGCATCACCACCTCCGAAGGGATCGGTGGAAAAACGTTCTCCAGGAACATCAACGCAGCGGCGCCCAGATAGCCCCACGACCGGAGCGTGTCGGTGATGAAGTTTTCCAAGAACGCTCCGCGTCGCTGGGGGGGCCGCATCGACGGGGGATGAAGGGGGGGCTCGATAGACGCGATACTGCCCCGATACGGCTCACCAGCCTGCCGCTGCGCTTTCAGCCCGTCGAGGGCGGCGCCCCCGCCGTGCGGTGGGGAAAAGCCTTGATTCCCAGTCAAACGCCCCCGCCAGTTGACGCGACCGCGACACTGACGGACGGTCCAGGCGCCCACGCCCGCGGTCTCGACTCCGCCGATCGTTCCTCCTCCGCCGATCGTCTTCCCATGACCGACCGACCCGGACAGGTGCGTCCCCCGGCGACGCGGCTCGGCGCTATGGCGGGGGCCGTCGGACTGCTGTCGGCAGTCGGGATGATCGGTTGCCGTGGGACGCAGTCGGCGCTCGATCCGGCCGGTCCCGCGGCGGCGGGGGTGCTCTCGCTGTTCTGGTGGATGCTGGGCGGCGGCGTTCTGATCTGGCTGGCCGTGGCGGGGCTGGCCCTGTACGCCATCGTCATCGAGCGGCCGCAGCACGAACCAACGGCGACGCGGTGGTGGGTCATCGGCGGCGGGGTCGTGGCGCCGACCGTCATCCTCACCGTGCTGCTGATCTATGGATTGCAGTTGATCCCTCCGCTGGTCCGCGACGCCCCGCCGGGCAGTCTGACGGTCGAGGTCGACGGCGTTCGTTGGTGGTGGCGGGTCCGTTATCTCACGCCGGACGGACCCGTGGAGACCGCAAACGAGATCCGCCTGCCGGTCGACGAACCGGTGCAGTTCCTGCTCCGCAGCGACGACGTGATTCACTCCTTCTGGATCCCCGCGCTCGGGGGGAAGATGGACATGATCCCGGGCCGGGAGAACCGGCTGGCGCTGACGGCCGATCGCGCGGGGACGTTTCGGGGCGCCTGCGCCGAGTACTGCGGGGCGTCGCACGCGCTGATGAACTTCGACGTGCAAACGCTGCCGCGGCAGGAGTTCGACGCCTGGCTCGCCGCCCAGCGGGCGCCCGCCGTGGAGCCGGAGACGGAGTTGGGCGCGGCCGGCGCCCGGTTGTTTCTTCAATCCGGCTGCGGAGCCTGTCATGCGGTTCGCGGGACCGCCGCGGACGGCGGCGTCGGGCCGGACCTCACCCATCTCGGCGGCCGCCGCACGATCGGCGCGGGCATGTTGCCCAACGACGTGGAGGCCCTGAGGCGTTGGATCCGGGACGTCGACGAATTGAAGCCGGACGTGGACATGCCCGCCTTCGATCATCTTTCCGAAGAGGAACTGCGAGCGATTGCGGTCTACCTGAAAGGCCTGAAGTGAGCGACGGACCCGACAGCCACGGACCCGGCCCGATCCCGGAGGAACGCGACGGCGATCCGAACCGCGAAGCCGGCGGCTTGCCGGAGCGGCACCGCGTGCGGCCCGAACGCGAGCGTCCTGGCGACGTCGATCCCTTGCCGGAGGCGCCGCCGAAGGAGGTTCGGGAAGGGCAGGAACGGCGTTTGATGAACGCTTGGCGAACGCCGAAGGGGTGGCGGTATTGGTCCGCGGTGAATAACTCCGAAGTCGGGCTGTGGTACACGCTCGCGGCGTTCGCTTTCTTTCTGTTCGGCGGCGTGTTGGCGCTGTTGATGCGCGTACAGCTGGCCTTTCCGGAGAACGATTTCCTCTCGGCGGATCGATATAACCAAGTCTTCACCCTGCACGGCTCGGTGATGATGTTTCTGTTCGCCGTGCCGATTTTCGAAGCGTTCTCGATTTTGATCTTGCCCCAGATGCTGGGGGCCCGCGACCTTCCGTTTCCACGGCTGTCGGCGTTCGGGTTCTGGTGTTATCTGATCGGCGGGACGTTCGTGTGCGGGTCGATTTTCTTCGACGCCGCGCCCAAGGGCGGATGGTTTATGTATCCGCCGATGACGACGGACTATCAACCGGGCGTCGGGGCGGACATCTGGCTGCTGGGGCTGTCGTTCATCGAGATCGCCTCGATCGCCGCGGCGGTGGAGTTGATCGTGGGAGCGTTGAAGTGCCGGCCGCCGGGGATGCGGGTGAATCTGATGCCGCTTTACAGCTGGTACATTCTAGTGGTGGGGGCGATGATTTTGTTCGCATTTCCGCCGCTGATCGCGGGGGATATCTTGTTAGAGATGGAACGGGCGTTCGATTGGCCGTTCTTCGATCCGGCCCGCGGCGGGGATCCTGTCTTATGGCAACACCTGTTTTGGATCTTCGGTCACCCGGAAGTTTATATCGTGTTTCTGCCGTCGGTGGCGTTGATGGCGATGATCGTGCCGACGTTCGCCCGCACGCCGATCGTCGGTTACAGCTGGGTGGTGCTGGCCGCGGTGGGGACGGGGTTCCTCAGCTTCGGCCTGTGGGTGCACCACATGTTCACGATTGGCTTGCCGGGGGTGTCGATCGGGATTTTCTCCGCGGCCTCGATGGCGGTCGCGATTCCGACCGGGGTGCAGCTCTTTTGTTTCCTGGCCACTCTGTTAGTCGGCAAAGCGGCGGGCCGGTCGGCGGCGATGCTGTTTATCCTGGCCAGCCTGGTGACGTTCGTGGCCGGCGGATTGACGGGGGTGATGGTCGCGGTCGCCCCTTTTGACTTTCAGGCGCACGACACCTATTTCGTCGTCGGACACCTGCATTATGTGTTGGTCGGCGGGACGATCTTCCCGATCGTCGGCGGGTTCTATTATTTTTATCCGCTGGCGAGCGGCGGCAAACGACTCTCGGAACGGCTGGGTCGAATCGCCTTCTGGCTGCTCCTGATCGGGTTCAACGTCACGTTCCTGCCGATGCACTGGAGCGGGCTGCGGGGCATGCCGCGCCGGGTTTATACCTATCCCGCGGGGTTGGGGGTGGACACGCTGAACCTGATCTCCTCCTGCGGCGCATTTTTGCTGGCGGCCGGCTTTCTGGTGTTCGTTTGGGACGTGCTGCGGCCCAAGGGCAAAGAGCCGACCGTCCCGCGGAACCTGTGGAACGCCGGCACGCTGGAATGGCTGGCGGAGATCCCGGATCGGCCCTGGGGAGTGCGTTCGATCCCCGAGATCGACAGCCGCTACCCGCTCTGGGATCAGCCGAACTTCGTCCGCGACGTCGACGAAGGGCGGTTTTATGTGCCGGATGCGAAAGAAGAACTGCGGGAAACGCTGGTGACCTCCGTCATCGACGCTCAACCGCAACAATGCCTCCGCGTCCCCGGGCCGTCGTTCCTGCCGGCGCTGGCGGCTCTGTTCACCGGCGGGCTGTTTATCTTCGCAACTTATCACTGGTGGTGGTGGGCCGGCGGCAGCGGGCTGCTGGGACTGGGCACGATTCTGGTTTGGCTGTGGACCGGCGCCGCTCGGATTCCGGAAAAAGAGTCGAAGGACGTGGGCTTGGGTCTGACGCTGCCGATTTATCTGTCCGGTCCGCAGGCGGTCGGTTGGTGGGCGATGACGATCACGATGATCGGCGATATGACGGCGTTTATCTCGCTGGTGTTCGGCTATCTCTTTTATTGGACCGTGCACCCCGAGTTCCCCCCCGCGGGCCTCGCCGATCCGGATCGTCTGCTGCTGTTGATCGGCGGCGGAGCGTCGATCGCCGCTTGGGGAGCGACGCTCCTCGCCCGACGCTGGAATCGACAGGACCGGGCGGCGGCCTTTTATATTGCTGCGGGGGCGGCCGTGTCGCTCGCCCTCGGCGGGGCCGCGGCGCTGACGGCGGCGCCTTGGCGGGCGGGATTGGATCCCACGGAGCACGTCTACCCCGCGATCGTCTGGGTTCTCGCCGGCTGGACCGTCCTGCACGTTCTCACGGGCGTGATTATGCAACTTTACTGCGTCGCTCGGCGGCTGGCCGGTCGTATGACGGCCCGATATGACGCCGACCTGTGCAACGTCACGCTGTATTGGCACTTCCTCGCCCTGACGGTCGCCATTACGACGGCGACGCTGGCCGGTTTCCCACTTTTGGCAGGAACGCTGCCATGAATGACGCCCGTCACGATCCGCCGCGACCCGACCCGCCGCGGCCCGATTCGCCGGAGGGCGACGCTTCGCCTGAGCTACCGGAGCGGGCGGGGCTGCTCTGGCTGCTGGCATTCTCCCCGACGGTGTGGGCACTACATCTATTGGCTTGTTATATCCCGGCGGCGATCTGGTGTGCGAAGTTCGGGACGCTCGGCAGGCTGCAGATTTACGTCGCGGTGATGACGGCGGCGGCCCTCGCGGCGATCGCTTGGACGGGCTGGGGCGGGTGGCGGCGACATCAGATCGGGGCGGGGACGACGCCGCACGATTTCGACGCGCCGATCGACCGGCACCGGTTCCTCGGCTTCGCCACGGCGCTGCTGTCCGGGCTGTCGGCGGTCGCGACGCTGTTCACGGCCGCGGTGTTCGTGTTGGCGGGGGTCTGCGATTGAACGCCTCCGCGATCCGATCTCCGCTGCTGATCGCCGGGGGGCTGTGCGCCCTCGGCGTGGCCTGGATCGGGCCGCTCCCGCGGGCCGCGGAAGGGGCGTTCACGGCCCACATGGCGATGCATATGTTGAACGTCGCGATCGCCGCGCCGTTGCTCGCGCTGGGCGTCGCCGGCACGCGGCTGGACCCGGCGCCTGCGGCGCCGTGGCTGTTCGCCGTGATCCCGGCGTCGGTGGCGGAACTGCTGATCGTGTGGGCGTGGCACGCTCCGGCGCCGCATCACCTCGCCCGGACCGCGACTTGGGGCCTCGTCGCCGAACAGGGGACGTTCCTGCTGTCGGGGCTGTGGGTCTGGCTGTCGGCGTTCGGCGGACGAACCGATCGCGGCGTGCGCGATCGGGGGCGGAGCGCCGCCGGGGTGATCGGGTTGCTGCTCACCTCCATGCACATGACGTTGCTGGGGGCGCTGCTGGCTCTCGCCCCGCGAGCGGTTTATCCCCATCACGACGGATTCGTCCTGTTCGGCTGGGGGCGCCTGACGGCGTTGCAGGATCAACACCTCGGGGGAGCGGTCATGTTGGTGATCGGCGGGGCCGCTTACCTCACGGGCGGTCTGGCGCTGTCGGCCGACCTGCTCAAAACCCCGCCGGAGCCGGACGGTTAGCCCGCCGGTCCGTTCAATCACCCGCCGGCCCGTCTTCATCCGCTCCTGCCCGCGACCCCCATTTGCTCCGCCGACCTTCGCCATGTCCGAATCCCTCAAACGCTTCCTGAAGCCGCTCGGGATCACGGCCGCGGGGCTGGCCCTGCTCGGGGGCCTGCTGGTCGTGTCGGGGATCGTCCCGGTGCGAGCCAGCAGCGGGCATTGGGCGATCACTCGCTGGTTCCTCAGCTTCTCCATGGCCCGGTCGGTCTCGACCGACAGCCTGGACGTCACCGTCCCGGACACGCTCGACGATCCGCGGGAGATCCTCCGCGGGGCGGGGCACTATCAAACCGGCTGCTATCCCTGCCACGGCAACCCGACCACGCCCCATCCGCGGGTCGCTCAGGCGATGCTCCCGCAACCGCCCTATCTGCCGGAGACGCTCGATCAATGGGAGCCGGAGGAGTTGTTCGTGATCGTCAAACACGGCATTAAACTCGCCGGGATGCCCGCCTGGCCGGCGGAGGACCGCGATGACGAAGTCTGGGCGATGGTCGCCTTTCTGAAGCGTTACCCGAGCCTCTCGGAAGAGGAATACGGCACTCTCGTCTGGGGCGACGCGGCGCCGGGGCAGGGGCGCGCCGCATTGGAGGCGGCCGGCGTCGTGCGGGCGCACGTGCAAACGTGCGTTCGCTGTCATGGCGCCGACGGCAATAGTCGCGGGGTCGGAGCGTTTCCGCGGCTCGCCGGACAGCACGAGGTTTATCTCGCCGAGGCGCTGCGGGCGTACGTCTCCGGCGGACGAACCAGCGGGATCATGGAACCGATCGCCGCCGAACTGACCGCCGAGGAAATCGACGCTCTCGCCGCGTACTTCACGGCCCAAACGCCCCGCGGCCTCCTAACCGATCCCGAGGCTCTGTCCCCGGAGGCCGTCGCCCGCGGGGAACGCATCGCACGGGACGGGGCGCCCCGGCGAAAGGTGCCCTCCTGCGTCGACTGTCACGGGCCGGGCGAGGCGATCGAAAACGAGGCCTATCCACTGTTGGCCGGGCAGCCGGAGGAGTATCTCCGCACTCAGTTGGAACTCTTCGCCCGCGGCGCCCGTGACGGCTCCCCCCGGGCGAACCTCATGCACGAAGTCGCCGAAAATCTCTCGGAGGAGCAGATGGCTGACGTGGCCGCCTACTACGCCGCGGAGTCGCCCGACGGGTCGCCCGACACGTCGTCGGACGAGTGATGCGGCCGGCTGCGGTTACATCCAGAGGGCGAGCGTCAGGAAGCCGCCGCCGTAACAGAGCAGCATCGCGGCGCTTTCCAAGCCGATGTTCGCCGGCCCTTCTCGTTGCCGAGCGATCATCCCGGCCAGGAGGATGAGGTTCAGCAGGATCGCCAACCCCGTCATGAAGGCTTCCCGCGGACCGACGCCGGCGCCGTGGTAGATCGACCCCTGCAGGAACGCGAGATCGGCGGCGGCGACGAACAACACGTCGAAGAAGTTCCCGCCGACGATGTCGCTGACGGCCAGCGTCACGGCGCCCCGACGGACGGCGGCGACGCTGGTGACCAGTTCCGGCAGCGAGGTCGCCAGGGCTAACAGCAGTCCCCCGACGACCGCCTCGGAGACGCCGGTTTGCTCCACCAGGCTCCCCGCGGCCTCGGCGACCACGGCCCCGCAGGCCCCCGTGAGTCCTGCCGTCAAGACCAGCTTGACGATCAACCCCCGCAGGCTGGCCTCTTCGTACTCGGGTTCCGGCTCATCCTGCACGGTTTCCTCGGTCTGCCGCGGCTTCCACATGGGATGGCGGCGGATGCGCACCACCAGCAGGAAGGCGCCGACCGCGGCGGCGAAGCTCAGCAGGGTGACGGGGTGAATATTGGCGACGGTCACGTCCGGCCCCGTCAGGCCGAGCAACACCAAGGTCAGCAGCAGCGAGAGCATGGCGGCCTGCATCATGTTCGGGAGGCTGGCGGCCGCGTGCTCCAGGTTGGCCTTGCGATAAGCGAAGTCGGCGACGGCGAGGGCCGCCGTTTGGGCCGCGATGCCGCCCATCGCATTGGCGATCGCCAACGTCGGCCGGCCGTTCAGCGCCGCGACCACGGAGGCCGTCAGCCCCGGCAGGGCCGTCAGGAACCCCAACAGGAACGTCCCGGTGAGCGCCTCGCCCAACCCGGTGCGATCGGCGATGCGGTCCGCATATTTGGAGGCCCGCACGCCGGCGAATCCGATCACCGCCGCCGCCGCCGCGAACAGCCCCAGGTTGGCGGGCAGCGGGAGGTCGAAGTTGAGCATCGGCCTTTCGGGACGATCGGGATTTGTATCAGCCGTGCAAGGGGAACCCGCCAGGAGAAGCGGACGGTCGATCGCCCCACGGCCCGGTGCGGAGCCGCCCCTGTGGCGGGCCATGGACGGTCGGCAGAATCATCGGCCGACGCAATCGTCCCGGCCCCGCATGTCGCTCCGGGACGCCCCCCCGAGCAGGCGCTCAACCGATGGACTTCACGCAATTCCCCCTGTGGGGCAACGCCTTGCTGCTGGCGGGGGCGGGCGTCGTCGTCTGGCTCGCCGGCGGGAGGCTGGCTCGAAACGCCGATCGGATCGGCGCCGCGACGGGGATGTCCGAGGCGCTGGCCGGGGCGTTGCTGTTAGGCGTGGCGACCTCGCTGCCGGAGATCGCCACCACGGTCTCCGCCGGGATGCTGGGCAACGCCTCGTTGGCGGTCAACAACCTGTTCGGCGGCGTGGCGATGCAGTTGGCGGTGCTGGCGATTATCGACTTCTGGTTGGTCAAAGGCGCCCTGACCTACTTCTCCCCCGATTCGACCCTGCTGTTGGGGGGCGTGCTATTAATTCTGCAGGTCGGCGTGTCCATTGTCGCCGTCGCGATCGGCGACGTGGCCGTGCTGGGGCATGTCGGCGCCTGGCCGTTTTTATTGGGCGGTTTATACGTCGCGTCCCTCTATTTTATGAACCGCTACGCCAAACGCGACGTCTGGACGCCAAGCTCGCTGCCCGACGACGAGTCCGACTCGCCCCCCGCGACGTCCGCGAACGGTTCGGCCGAACGCGGTTCGACCGAACGCGATTCGACCGAACGCGATTCGGCCGGAGAGGGCGCCGAACCGCCGTTGTTCTCGGCCGGGCTGCAGTTTTCGCTCGCGGCGGCATTGGTGTTGGTAGGCGGCTGGGTCGTAGCCTCCGCCTCCGACGCCCTGTCCGCGCAAACCGGCCTGAGCGGCGGGTTCGTCGGGGCGACGCTCGTGGCGCTGACCACGTCGCTGCCTGAAATCAGCACGACGGCCGGCGCCGTCCGTGCGGGGAATTATACGATGGCGATCGCGAATATCTTCGGCACGAACACGTTGGAGATCGCCCTGCTGCTCCCCAGCGATCTCACTTATACCGCCGGGCCGATCGTGGACGCGGTGGATAACGCCGCCCTGATGACGGCCGGCTTGTCCGTCGTGCTGACGGCGATCTATCTGTGGGGCTTGCTGGAGCGCCGGAACCGGACCGTGTTGAATCTCGGCGTCGATTCGGCGGGCGTGCTCGCCGCCTATGCGGTCGGCTTGGTTCTCCTCTACTTCGGAGCCGATTCGCCCGCATAAGCGTTCCGGCGATGAGCGTTCACGACGCGAAGGGTGGGGCGTCTTCGAGAACGCCGCAGGCTCCCGCGGCGAGGGCCGTTCGCAGGCTCTTCATGCGTCCCGGACGCTTGAAGCGTCCGGGACGCTGCGCCCACTGTTTCAAGGCTGATGCGCCGAGCGCGCGTTGCTCAAACTGACCCGCCCCGGGCAGCGATGTCGATTGACACCCTGACGGCGTAGCGTAAGCATCCACGACGTGAATCTTCGGGTTCATCCACAGATCTCAACCGGCCCTAAAATCCTAATGTCAGCCCAGCACGCCCCCAAAGAGGGCGGCGTCCCCGTGATCGGGGTGGGGGCGAGCGCCGGCGGGCTGGAGGCGTTTCTGGAGGTGCTTCAGAACCTGCCGGACGGTCCGAAGCCGGCGTTCGTGTTCCTCGTCCACATGGTCGCGGACCACGCCAGCAGCTTGCCGGCAGTGCTGGCCCGGGTGACGGATATGTCCGTGCTGCAGGCCGCCGACGGCCTGCAAATCGAGCCGCATACGGTCTACACGAACCCGCCGGACAGCCACGTGACGCTGGAAGGCGACGTGCTGCGGACGCACAAGCGGCCGGCCCGGGAGTGTCCGCTGGCGACGATCGACGTGTTCATGCGGTCGCTGGCGGAGAGCCGCGGCGAACGGTCCGTTGCCGTCTTCCTCAGCGGCGCCGACGGCGACGGGCCGGGCGGCGCCGAGGCGGTCGACACCGCCGGCGGGTTGATCCTGGTGCAGTCTCCCGACTCCTGCGAACACACGGGGCTGACCGAGGGGGTGATCCGCCGGGGCGCCGTCCACATGGTGCTGTCCCCCCCGGATCTGGCTGCGGCGTTGGGCAAGCTGGGCGACGGGGCCGACGGCCATGCCCCGCTGCTGCCGGGGAAGAAGAGCCTCCCCGTCGCCGACGGCGAGTTGGAGCGCATCTTCGAACTGCTCCGCAAGGCCGGCGGGGTCGACTATTCCCACTACAAACGGGCCACGATCCGCCGTCGCCTCCAGCGACGCATGCTAATGCATCGCTGCGACACGGTCGCCGACTACGTCAGCCGCCTGGAGGAACGCCCGGAAGAAGTCGTTTATCTCGCCCGGGATCTGTTGATTCACGTCACCCGGTTCTTCCGCGATCCGGAGTCATTCGAAACGCTCGTGCGGGACGTGTTCCCCGCGATCAAAGAGCGCCGCGGCAAGGACGACCCGTTCCGCGTCTGGATCGCGGGGTGTTCGACGGGGGAAGAGGCGTACTCCGTGGCCATCGCCCTGCTGGAGTTCCTCGGGGACGGCAGTCGGACCACGCCGATTCAGATCTTCGGCACCGACGTGAGCGAAACGGCCGTCGCACAGGCCCGCGCCGGGCATTACGGCCGGGGGATCGAAGCGGAGGTCTCCCCGGGCCGGCTGGAGAAGTTCTTCAAGGCCGTCGACGGGGGGTACAAGATCCGCTCCAGCGTGCGGGAGGTGTGCGTGTTCGCGCGGCAGGATCTGACCCGCGATCCGCCGTTCTCCCGGCTGGATCTCGTGCTCTGCCGCAACGTGCTGATCTACCTCGGCCCGCCGTTGCAGTCCCGGTTGCTGGGGGTGTTCCACTACGCCCTGAAGCCGGACGGCTTCCTGATGCTCGGCTCCGCGGAGAGCGTCGGAGCCCGCGGCGACCTGTTCGGCGTGATGGATAAGAAGCACCGGATCTTCACGAAGAAGCCCCGGGCGATGCGGCCGGAGATCGATTTCCCCGTCCGCGGCGGACTGCCGCGCGATTCCGGGGGCGAACTGCGGCGGCGGGGGGCGGTCGAAGAAAGCGTCCAGTCGCTGGCGGACAAAGCCCTCATCAAGAAATACGCCCCCCCGGGGGTGGTGGTGAACGAGGATCTGAACATCGTCCAGTTCCGCGGTCGGACCGGCCATTTTCTGGAGCCGGCGACCGGCGAGCCGAACCTGAACCTGCTCAAGATGGCTCGCGAGGGGCTGCTGCACGCGCTCCGCGGGGCGACGCGGGAGGCCCGGGAGCAGGATCGCCCGACGCGCCGCGAGGGGCTGCGGGTGCGGTTCGACTCCCACACCCTCACCGTGGATCTGGAGGTCATTCCGCTCGGCTCTCAGGAGAAGCGGCATCTCCTCGTGCTGTTTCGGGAACGACGCGATGCGCCGCCCGCACCCTCGCCCCCCGATGCCGCGACCGTGCAGGACGCCGACGGAGGCGGCGAGGCCTTGGAGCAGCTTCAACGGGAGCTGCTCGCCAACCAGGAGTATCTCCAGTCGATCATCTGTGATTTGGAGACGTCGAACGACGAGTTGCAGAGCGCGAACGAGGAGGTGCTCTCCAGCAACGAAGAGTTGCAAAGCACCAACGAGGAACTGGATACCGCCAAGGAGGAGCTGCAAAGCACCAACGAGGAACTCAACACCGTCAACGACGAGCTGCACGAACGGAACGGGGAACTCTCCCGGCTGAACACGGACCTCACGAGCCTGCTGGCGAACGTGCAGTTGGCGATCGTGGTGGTCGGCGCCGATCTCGCCGTCCGCCGGTTCACCCCGCTGGCCGGGGATTTGCTGAACCTGATCCCCGGGGACGTGGGCCGGTCCATCGGTCAGATCAAACCCAAGATCGACTGTCCGGATCTGGAGGGTCTGATCCGCGGCGTGCTCGACACGTTGGAGCCGGTGGAACGCGACGTGACCGACCGCGAAGGCCACACCTACGTGTTGCGGGTTCGGGCGTATCAGGACGACGACCGGCGAGTCGACGGGGCGGTGCTGAGCCTGCTCGACGTGGAGACCCTGCGGTCCCGCGAACGGGAACTCGCCGCCGCCCGCGACTTCGCCGAGGCCATTCTCGACACCACGGATCAACCGTTGGTCGTGCTGGACGAGAAGCTGGTCGTCAAACGGGTGAACCGGGCCTTCCGGCAGGCGTTCGACATGACCGCCGAGGAGACCGCCGGCCGTCACATCTACGAACTCGGCGACGGTCAGTGGAACGTCCCCACGCTGCGGACGCTGCTGGAAGACATTCTGCCCGAGAACGCCGAGTTCGACGACTACGAACTCTCCCGCGAATTCGACGGCGTCGGTCGCCGGACGATGCGGCTCACCGCCCGCCGGTTGGACGGGGACGGCCATCGCGAGCCCCTGATTCTGCTGGCCGTCACCGACGCGACCCCGCCGTCCGACGCCCCGACGCCTGCCGCCGAGGCGAAGGACGACGAGGCGTAGATCTCGGCATCCACCCCCTTTCGTTCCCGGTTGCGGCACGCTACACCGGAGACGCGCGACGGATCGTCGCACCTGCCTTTTCGCCCGCATTCCCAAGGGCGTCCCGACTCCGGCCGAACGCTGCCCGCGATGCCCGTGCTGCAATCCTCGACCCGCCCGTACAGCGCCGCCGAGTTTGCGGGAGAGAACGCCCTCGCGGACGAGTTAGCCCTGCGGACCGAGCAGCTGCGCACGCTGGAGAGCGAGAACTGCGACCTCCGGGAGACGTTGGAGCGGGCCCTCTCGGAATATGAGGATCTCTATGATTTGGCCCCGGTGGCGATGGTCAAACTCACCCCGCAGGGAATCGTTCGCTGCCTGAACGAAGCCGCGGAGCGGTTGTTGGGCGTCCGTCGATCGGCGATGCCCGGCCTGCCGTTTATCCACCACGTTCGGGAGCAGGATCACCCCGCTTTCCACGGCTTTCTCCGGCGCTGCCGGAACCACACGGAAGCCGTCGAGGGAGAGGTGACCTTGCACACCCGCGACGGCCGGGAGGTGCCGGTGCGGCTGATCGGTCTGGCGCTGGACGGGGGGACGTTCTCGTATCAAACCGCTCTGATCGACCTGACGGAGCAGCACGCGGCGGCAGCCCAGCTCCACCGCTTGAACGAGCAACTGGCGGCCCGGACGCGGGAGGCGGAGCAACGCTCCGACCGTCTCCGCCGCCTGCACGCGCGGGTCGTCGAGGCGGAGCAGGCGGAGCGGCGTCGACTCGCCCGGCACCTGCACGACAACCTTCAGCAGGAACTCGTCGCCGCGACCATGCAGGCGCACATCGCCCGGGAGATGACGCGGGAAGCCGGCGGGGCCGCGAACCAAGACGTCGGCGAGATCTTGGACCGGCTGACCGGGTTGATCGACGGCGCCCTTACGGCCACCCGCTCGCTGACTTCGGAGCTTTCCCCCCCGCAGATGCTCCACGAGATCGGTCTGCCGGCGTCGCTCCATTGGTTGGCCGACTTCTACGAGGAGAAGCACGACCTCACCGTCGAGATTCGCGCCGACGAAGAGCGCTGCGGTTCGCCCGCCCAGGACGTCCGGGTGCTGATGTTCGAAGCCGCCCGTGAACTGCTGCTGAACGTGGTGAAGTACGCCCGCGTGAAGACGGCCGAGATTCACCTCGACAGCCCTGGCCCCGACCGCCTCCGCCTGACCGTGCGGGACGAAGGCGAGGGGTTTGAAGCGGGCGACATGCTGGAACGCCGCAATCAGGCCACCGGCCTCGGGCTGTTCGGCCTCACCGAGCGATTCGCCGATGTCGACGGCTCCGTCGACGTGACCACCGCCCCCGGCCGCGGCACGGTCGTCAGCGTCACGGTCCCCCTCTCCGCCTTCCCCGTCGGCGACGATCGATCCTCGGTCCCCGGCGACGGTGAGCCGGACTGAGCGTCCCCGCCGCGTGCGACCTGCAGGACGGACTCTCTCAGGGGGATTTCATCCTCGGACTGGACCCAGACGCGCGGCGAAACGCTTCGCCGCGCGGGTCAGGCGACGGGGCCAACCAAAGGTCGCCGTGCAAGCCGCGTGATAGCGTCGGCGTCGCTCGGCATGCCGGACCAAGTCGCGGAACTCCTCCGGGGTGCGGAAGGAGGACTTGCCGAGATACCCGCCGACGAACGCCGCCCGTTCGGCGTCACGGCCCGCGTCGGCGTCCGGGCCGATCGGCGGTCGCTCTCCGAACAGCGCCCGGGCCACATCGTGCGTCCTGTCGGCGCTGCCCATGTCAGAGAGGCGTTCCGCGGGGGCGCTATACCGTTCCGGCACCTTCGGGGTGAAAAAAAAGCGGCATCCAGCTCCCGACGCTGCGAAGAGGTGGGTGCCGATCCCGTTCGCCGTCGCGAACCGGAAGTGCCGGCAGAGCGCATGGAGTCGAAGCAGGAACTCCGGCGAGAACATGTGACCGACGCTGACCACCGGCAGCCCCGCCGCCCGGTAGGGGGCCGCCTGCCCATGCAAGACGTCCTTCCAGTAGAGGCAAACCACCACCGGTTGCAGCGCTGCCGGCAGGCTGGCCCATCCCTCTGCGAGCCGCTCTGCCGGGAGGACAGCGCGGATGTGATGCGTCGAGTGGGAGGGGAACGCCAAAGTGCCCCCGGTGCGATCGGCGGGAGCCGGGTCCGGGCCGAGCGTCTCTCGCACCAACGCCGCGGCGTAAAGCGACCCGAATCCAATCGCCTCCACACGTTTTCGACTCTTGGGGGGCAGAAGACGCCGAACTGTGGCGGCGCGAGTCTCGGAGGCTACCCCCAACACCGCCAGGGGCGCTTCGAGATCGTTCTCCCAGGCTCCTTGGTCGAATCGAAGGCCGTGCTCCAATGCGATTGGCAGGGGGGTCTCCGGGAGGGAGGCGTAGCGTCGGAGCGTCGGTGCCTGTCCGTAAAAATCATTCGGCTGATGCAAGGCGTCGGTGATCAACGGACGATCGGCGCAAATCCGATCCAGGTTTTCTAAAAGGAAGCCGTCGAGCGTGGCATGCACGGCACCGTCCATCGGGACGATTGGGGCGGCGTCGGCGTCGACGTTCATGTCCCTTCCGTTGCATCGGCCCGTGCGCCCAGCAGGGACCAGGAGAGCGGCGTCCCCGCGGTCACGTCCGTCGCGGCGACGCGCAGCGCCGCCTCGTCGAAGGACTCCGGGGGCAGTCCGAATCCGGGTCGCACGGAGCGGACGTTCTCGGCAGTGAACCGTTCGCCTCGACGGACGTCCTTCGTCACATACAGCGATCGCCGCATTCGCCGGCTCGCCTTCGAGTCGTCCGTGACGCCGTAGCGAACCGTTCCCAGCGCCGCTTCGGCCACCCGGACGGCATCGACCATTTGCCGAAACTCCGCTGGTTCCAAGCTGAAGGCGCTGTCCGGGCCGGGGGTGTCCCGGGAAAGGGTGAAGTGTTTTTCGATCACCGTGGCCCCCAAGGCGACCGCCGCCACCGGCACCGCGGTCCCCAGCGTATGATCGCTGAGCCCTGCCGGGACCCCGAACGCCGCCGCGAGGTGCGGGATCGTGCGGAGGTTCGCCTCCGCCGGCGAAGCGGGATAGGCGCTGGTGCACTTCAACAGCGCCGCGCCCGCCGCCCCGGCTGACCGAGCCGCGTCGACGGCCGCGTCGATCTCGGACAGCGAGGCCATGCCCGTCGACATGATCAACGGCTTCCCGGTCGCCGCGGCTTTCCGAATCAGCGGCAGATCGACCAGTTCAAACGAGGCAATTTTATAAACAGGGCAGTCGATCTCCTCCAGGAAATCGACCGCCGTCGGATCGAACGGGCTGGAGAACCAATCGATTCCGACCTCCGCCGCGACTTCCGCCAGCTTCGGCTGCCAATCCCAGGGCGTATATGCTTCCTGATACAAAGAGTGCAGCTTCCGGCCCCGCCACAACGCTCCGGCGGCTAGGAACTCCGGAGCGTCCACGTCCAGCGTGATCGTGTCTGCGGTGTAGGTCTGGAGTTTGATCGCATCCGCGCCGCTCTCCTTCGCCGCATGAATAATTGCGACGGCGTCCTCGTACCGCCCCCCGTGGTTCGCGGACATCTCCGCGATGAGGTACGCCGGCCGGCCCGGACCGACCGAGCGGCCGGCGATTTCGAACTTCTCAACTGGTCTCGAGGCCGTCTCCATTTTCAGATCCGTCGACGCAGGCATGTCATGTCTGGTATGGCTTTGGTTACCCTGTGCCGAGTCGTTCCCTCGGTCGTCCAGGCGGCATTAGAGCACGTCTGGGGCTGGGAGTCGAACACGTGCACCGTCTGACCGACTACACGCAATGAATACGGCCGATCCATCTCGTGCTATTGGGGCTTCGGTACTATTCGCGGGACTCAGCGACTGTCCTTTGATTCCTTGGCTAAGGGAGGAGGGAGCACGAGTCGTTCAAACCGAGCAGCGGATTTCAAAAAGCGACGTCGTCGAAGGTCGCTTTGATTTTCTCGTGAGCTATCGCTATCGCCATATCGTTCGACGTGAAGTATTGGAGGAGTTTCCGAGTCGAGCGGTGAATCTTCACGCTTCGCTGCTGCCCTGGAATCGCGGCGCAGACTCGAACTTCTGGAGTTTCGTCGACGGGACGCCGAAGGGCGTCACCCTGCATTATATGGACGAGGGGCTGGATACGGGGGACATCATCGCGCAGAGGGAGCTGCACTTCGATTCCGAGCGTGAAACGCTCTCCAGTTCCTATGGAAAACTGCAGCGCACGCTGATGGAACTTTTTAAAGAGAACTGGCATGCCGTTCGCCGGGGGACGGCGTCGCGGAGGCGACAACCGAGCGGCGGGTCCTATCACCGCACCGTGGACCGTCGAAGGCTCGACTACTTGTTGACGCAAGGCTGGGACACTCCTGTGTCCGTACTCGAAGCGTATGGAGTCGATCGACGCAACTGACAGGAAGCTTTCGCGAACTTTAAAGCGCATTCCGGACATTGAGGCGCCATGCCGGCTGAACCGTTCCGGTTTGAACCTCGCGAAATCCGTCAATGCCTCTCGGCAGGCGAACTCCCGGGAGGCGCCGGATCGACCATTTGACCGGCGGGCTAGGGGCGGAGGGCCGCAACCAAACGGCCCGCGCCATGGCCGTCCACAACTCTTCGGCCAGCTTCGCTCATTGCTTTTCGTCGATCCGGGTCGGCGATCAGTTCGTGCAACCCAGCGGCCAAGTCGTCTACCGTCAGGCCCGGGAACCGGCCGAGGTCGACGACGAATCCGCTTCGCTCCGCCGCCGCCACGCCCTTGGCCTGATTTTCTGCGGTGCGAATCACCACCGCCGGGACGCCTAGAAATGCCAGCTCCTGCAACGTTAGCCCGCCCGCCGTCACTGCGAGATCTGCGGCCGCGATCTCGGCGGCCATATCCGCGACCGCGGTCTTTACCGTGACGGTGAGCCCCCCGGTCGATGCAGTCAACTCGGCTGCTTTCGATCGCACGAGGTCGGCATGCGGACTCATCGCTCCGATGATAAGCGTCACCGCGGGAAGCGTGGTAATTCTGGCGAGTTGCAGTAGCGCGCACAGAACCGCGCCGGCGGCGTTGTCTGGGTCGGAGCCGCCGAGAGTCACCAACAGACGCACGACAGGCCCCGACCCTGGGGGGACATGATCGAGGAACGACCGGAACTCCTTCCGTAGAACTGTGTACGTCGGGCCTAACAGGAGCGATTCGGGCGGAGCGTCTGGATAGGCCTCGGGGGTGGCGTGTAGCGTTTGGTTCAGCACGAGCCGGGCCGCCTCGTAGCCGTCGGCGGCGAAGTCGTCGATCAGCAGCAGCGGGACGGCCCGCCCCACCCGGCGTTTATAGGCGGCGTCGAAGTGATAGCCGTCGAGCGCCAGCCAGCCGGCGGCACTCGCGGCGTGGCCGGCGGAGAGGTCGGCGTCGGCCGGGGACCCCGGGGGAGCGGCGATCCGTTCCACCTCGAATCCGCGGTCGCGTACCAATGTCGCCAAGCCGTCGCCGATCTCCGCCGCGACGAACGTCGCCGTTCCGCCCGCGGATTGCCACGCCTCCGCGATCGCCAGGCATCGCATCACATGACCGGTCCCCGAACGCGCGGTGGCGTCGGCGCGGAGCGTCAGCCGGCCCAGCTGGTCTCCGGATCGGGGGACGGCGGCGGTCGGGGCGCCCTCCGTCATGCCACCTTCTTCTGCTCGATGTGCCGGTTCAGCGCCGACCATTCGGGGTGATCGGCCAGCAGGGCGAGCACGTCCCGCCAGTCGAAGTCCCTCGGCCCGGCGCCGTCCGCGGCGGCGAAATGCGTGTAGATCCGCTGGATGAGTTCAAAATCCTCAGGCGTATCGACCGTCCAGCGGTGGGCGGAGTGGTCCTCCGAACCAACGACGCAGGTGCGCGGGAACCGCTCCGGCTGTCGGCAGAGAAATTGCGTGACATGCTCCCGTTTCGCGGGATCGTCGTCTTCCTGATGGGCGATCTCCAGAGACGCCATCGAGAAGACCTCCGTATCCAGCCCCCGCGGGTAGCTGCGAGTCGGGACGATGTTCGAGGCGTACGCGACGGGCGGGTCCGCGGACAGATACGCCGCGACGACCTCGCCCGTCACGCCGGGGTCGACCAGCGGGCAGTCACTGGTAATCCGGACGACGACGTCGGCGTCGGCCGCAGCAGCGGCCCCGTGGTAGCGGGCGAGCACGTCTTGCAGCGAACCGCGTTCGCAGCGAACGCCCCGCTGATCGCACCATTGGGCGAGGGCGTCGTCGGAAGCGTCGTCGGAGGTCGCCACGATCGTTTCGTCGATAATCGGCCGGCCGGCGTGATGCGCAGCTCGGACCCGCTCAACGACCCAATGTAGCATCGGTTCGCCGGCGAGCTCCTTCAGCACCTTGCCGGGCAAACGCGTGCTGGACAGGCGCGCCTGAATGATCGCGACGACCTTGGGGCGGTCCGTGCTCATCGGCTCTCCGCGGAATCGGCGGCGGCGTCTTCATCCAAGCATTCGGACAATACGTCGATCACTCGACGCACCTCCCCGTCGCCGAGGCCGGGGAAGATCGGCAGGCTCACGCAGCCGGCGTAGTAGGCTCTCGCCCCCGGAAACGCGGAGACGTCCCCGCCGTAGAACGGCTGCATCGGCACGGGGATGTAATGCACCTGCACGAGGACGCCGCGGCGATGCAGCGCTTCGAACAGCCCCCGCCGACGGTCGGCGACGGCCTCTTCCGTTTCCCCGTCTCGCGGGATGAGGCGCACGACGAACAGGTGATAGCCGTGCCGGACCGTCTCGGTTCGCACCGTCAGCGGTTCGAGGCGACCGAGGAACGGCGCCCCCTCCAAGGCGGTGCGGTACTGCTCCGCGACCGCGTTGCGGCGGGTCAGAAACGCGTCCAATTTCCGAAGCTGCGATCGACCCAACGCGCACTGCAAATCGGTCACGCGGTAGTGATAGCCGAGGCCGGCTTGCTCATAGTACCACGGCCCCTCGTCAGGCCGGGTGAGGCGAGCCGCGTCGCGGTGGATGCCGTGCGTCCGCAGTTCGCGGACGGCTTCGGCGAGGCCTTCGTCATTCGTCACGACCGCGCCGCCCTCGCCGGTGGTGACCGGTTTGACGGGGTGAAAGCTGAAGCAGGTCGCATCCGCCAGCGCTCCCTCGCCCGCGCGGCGGAGGGTTCCGTCAGGCAGTCGATAGGCGGCGCCGAGCGAATGGGCGCCGTCCGCGATCACCGCGGCGCCGACGCGCTCCGCGACGGCTCGCACGCCGGGCAGGTCCGCGGGCTGGCCGGCGAAGTCCACGGGGACCAGCGCCTTGGGCGGCGTTCCGCTCGCGGCGAGCCGATCGACCGCCTCGGACAGCGAAGCGACGTCGATGAGGCCGGTCCGCGGATCGACGTCCGCGAAGTGAGGCGTCCCGCCGCAGTAGGCGATGCAGTTGGCGCTGGCCACGAAGGTGATCGCGGACGTCACGCCGACGTCGCCCGGCTTCACCCCCGTCGCGAGACTGGCCAGGTGCAGCGCCGCGGTGCCGCTGGCGACGGCGACGGCGTGCTTCGCCCCGCTGGCTTCGCACAACGCCGCCTCGAATCGTTCGACCTGCGGTCCCTGCGTGAGCCGATCGGCGCGCAGGCATTCCACCACCGCCGCGACGTCCGCCTCGTCCACGGACTGACGGCCGTAGGGCAGGGGGGACGACTCGGGCCGCGGGGAGGTCTGCGGATCAGGCCGCATCGACGATCTCCCGCAACTGCTCGGCGGTCAGCCAACGGTCGTTCGTCTCGCTGCTGTAGCGGAAATCATCCGCACAGGGCTTCCCGCCGGTTTCGGACTCGCCGCGGCTCTGGCGGAGAGATTCGGGAAGAATCGTGTAGTGGTCGTCGTATTCGAGGGTATTGCGGGCGTCGTCCTCGGTGATCATCACCTCATGCAGCTTCTCGCCGGGCCGCACGCCGATCACGTCCAGCTCGCAGTCCGGACCGATCGCTTTGGCGAGGTCCACGACGGTCATGCTGGGGATCTTGGGAACATAGATTTCTCCGCCGCCCATCCGTTGCAGGGCGTTCAGAACCAGGTCGACGCCTTGTTCCAGCGTGATCCAGAATCGGGTCATCCGATCGTCGGTGATCGGCAGGCGGCCGGTCTCCCGCAGTCGCTTAAAGAGCGGGATGACGCTCCCGCGACTGCCGACGACGTTACCGTAGCGAACGAGGCTGAACCGCGTGCGTTTCGGCCCGGCATAGTGGTTGCCTGCGACGAATAATTTGTCGCTGCACAGCTTGGTGGCGCCGTATAAGTTGACCGGGTTGACGGCCTTGTCCGTGGACAGGGCGATGACCCGTTTGACGCCGCGGTCGATGGCGGCGTCGATAATGTTGGCGGCGCCGTCGACGTTCGTACGGATCGCCTCGATCGGGTTATATTCCGCCGTGGGCACCTGCTTCATCGCGGCGGCGTGAACGACGATGTCGACGTCGTCGAAGGCGCGATACAGCCGTTCGCGATCGCGCACGTCGCCGATAAAGTATCGCAGGGCGGGGTGCTCCTCCGGCCGAAAGACCTGGGCCATCTCGAACTGCTTCAGTTCGTCACGGCTGAAGATGATCAGCTTCTTCGGCCGGTAGCGATCCAGCACGGTGCGAACGAACTGCTTGCCGAACGAACCCGTCCCCCCGGTGACCAGGATGTTCGCCCCGTCCCAAGAGAGTTTCTCGTCGGACGGAGCAGCGGTCGAAACGGAATTGGCTGAGTTGGGCATCAAGCTGAGATGGGGGGGGCGACGGTTGCCGGAGAGGGGGCGACCGACCAATTAACGAGCGTGCTGAGGCAACCGCCGCGACGGTCGCCCCTCCTGGTGGCCGGGTCCGTGAGCCGGACTCGGATGAGATTGCCGGGCGAATCCACGTCGAATCCGTCGGCAGCCGGACTGGCGAGGTTGAAATAGACCGAATACTCCCCCACGCCCAAGGTGCGGGGCGGGACGTTCAGGTCGACCACGTGGACGCCGGGCGCGAGTCCGTCGAGGGGATTCGGGGGACAGTCGTGGCTGTCGGAGACGAGAACCGTCCCGGCTCGATCGCTGACGAACTCCAAGTAGCCGTACATCCTTGGAACCGGTCTACGAACCAACAAAGTCAGGCGCACGGCGAGGGGGTCGTCACATTCAAACAGCCCCGCCGACTTTTCCCCCGACGGGGCGACCGCCTCCGCGGACAGCAATTGTACGTCCTTTTCTTCGTTGATCTCGAACGCTCTCTCCGCGGTGAGAACCTCCGCATCTTGTGCGATATATTCTGTGATCAGGGCGGCAGTCTCGCCGGAGGCGCGCAGCAGTCCCTGCTCCATCCATAGACTTCTGGGACAGAGCGTTCTAATGGCCGCCATGTTGTGGCTGACGAACAGCACCGTGCGACCCTCGCCCGCAACGGTTTTCATCCGGCCCAGGCACCGGCTTTGAAATTCCGCATCGCCGACGGCAAGCACTTCGTCGATGATTAATAGCTCCGGCTCCAAATGCGCGGCGACCGCGAACCCCAACCGCACTTTCATGCCGCTGCTGTAGCGTTTGACCGGCGTGTCGAGGAATCTCTCGACGCCGCTAAAATCGACGATCTCGTCCAGCTTCGCGTCAACTTCACGTTTGCTCATCCCGAGCAACGTGGCGTTCATATAAACGTTTTCACGGCCGGTCAGCTCCGGATGAAATCCGGTCCCGACCTCCAGCAAGCTGCCGACGCGGCCGTCGATCTCCACCGAGCCGGTCGTGGGCGCCGTGACGCGGCTGAGGATCTTCAGCAGGGTGCTCTTGCCCGCCCCGTTGCGGCCGATAATGCCGACCACCTCGCCGGCTCCCACCTCGAACGAAACGTCTTTCAGTGCCCAGAATGAACTCGACTGGTCGTCAGCCGCGTGGGTTCCCGTGAGCACGGACCCTTCTTCCGGGGGAAGCCCGCGCAGACGCCGTGTCCAACGGCTGGCGACGGCGGCCAGGCTCCCGGCGTGCGTCAGCCCCAAGTCGTACCGTTTCCCCAGTCCGTCGACGCGTAATACGGGGGACGGCATCGCGGAGCGGCGACGGAGGAAACAAGGCGAGCCAGTAGACTTACCGGCTGGAGCGGTTGCGCCGATTGGGGCAGTGGGGGCGAACTGTACCCCATCCCTCCAATCGGTGAAACATCGACTCACGCCGCTCCGGCGTCGCCTTCTCGCGGGGCGTGCCGCTGGACTCCGAGGCCCGTCGATCGCGCCGTCGGCGGCCGTGGCCGATCAGGGGACGGTGGCGAACTCGCCGCTATTCAGCAAGGCCCAACGCAGATCCTGCAGACCGCTCTCAGTCCGCACCAGCGGGGCCAGTCGGCGGCGCTCCCAGGCGGTCGGGGGGCGGGAAAGCGCCGCGAGAAACACGTCGTCCAGATCCTCCGGCTCGGCCCAGCGGGACGATCCGCTGGAAGCCACGGCGAGGGCGTCCTCCATCGCCTCTCCGTTCATCAACGCCAACGCCCGGGGGATATCGGTGACGGGGGCGAGATCCTCGGAGTTCTCGTCGTTCGCCTGCCGGCGGACGAAGCCGGCGACCCACTCATCCCGGGCCGCCGGGTCGATCGGGCGGCCGGAGACCGCGGCGAGCGAATCGAAGGTCTGCTCCACCGTCAACGGCTTCGGATAGCACCGCGTGAACAACGGGATCTTCCCGGCGATCGGCGTGTCGAAGGCGTTTCCATCGGTCGCCGCCCCGCTGAGCCGGTACAGCCGGGTCGCGGCGAGGGTCGCGTACAGATCCCGCACGTCGTAGCCGGTGGCGACGAAGCGATCGGTCAACGCGTCGAGCACCGCGGGGTGCGACGCCGGATTGTGGGGGCCAAGGTCGTCCACCGGATTCACCAACCCCGCGCCGAACAGGTGCGCCCACGCCCGGTTCACGAAGGACTTCGCGGGGAGCCGCCGGTCGTCGGACAGCAGCAACTCGGCGAGCTTCTCGCGGCGTCCGTCCGCCGCTTCGATCGTTTCGCCCGCGAACTTCGGGAAGGTCGCTTTCATCACCCCGCGACGATCTTCGAAGAACGTCGGCCCGCCCTCGGCGCTCGCTTCCAAGGCGGCCACCCGGCCGCCCTCGGAGGCGGGACGCCGCACGACGTCCGTGCCCTTGAAGAAGGCGTTCAACTCCCAGAACCGCTCCTGCGACCACTCCGTCCCGCCGTTTTGCGGGTGGTCGTGGCACTGCATGCACTGCACCTGAGTGCCGAGCAGCACCCGCGACGTGACCGCCGTCGCCGGAACCGCCTGATTGTTCACATGGGCGACGAGGAAATTCGCCGCGGGCGCCTGCTTCACGTCGCCCGTCGCGGCGATCAGATCCGCGGCGACGAAGTCCCAGCCGACGTTCCGGGCGAACTGATCGGTCAGATGATCCCGCAGCCCGGATCGGTCCACGCCCTCACGCGGGGCGCGGCCGACGAGAGCCGTCGTCCAGCGTTCGGCGAGATGAGACGCGAACGCGTCCCCGCTCAGCAAACGATCCAGTTCCCGCTCGCGGCGATCGGGACGCTCGTCCGCGAGAAATCGATCGACGTCCGACGGCGTCGGTGCGTGGCCGGCGAAATCGAGCCACGCCCGCCGCAGCCACTCGCCCGGCTCCGCTTCGGGGGACGGTTCGACTTCCGCTTCGGACCAGCCCCGGGCGAGCGCGGCGTCGATCTGCGCGACCAATTCGCCGCGAGGAACGACCGCGGCGATCGTCCGGTCGTCCGCTTGGCCGTCGGCCGGCGTCGAAGGCGCCGGGGGGACGGCGGCGACCTCCGGGAAGAACTCCCGTGTCGGCCGTGACGGCGGGGTGACCGGCGTCGCCGGTTCGACCGGGGAGGGACGAGGTTCGACTCCATCGACGGTCGGACCCTGGCCCGTGGCCGCCAAGTCCGCCGGTTCGGGGACGCCGCCCGGGCGGAGGACGAACGTCAGGCCGCATAGCAACGCCAGCGAGGCCGCCAGGGCAAGCGGCAACCGCCAACGGTTCGCGTTCGGCGCCGCCGGCTCTTTCGCCAGCGTCAACGCGGGAAGCGCCGACGAGGAGAGCGTCCCCGCGTCATACGCCAATGCCCCGTGGACTGCCGTCAGATCCAGATACGCCCGCATCGCGGCGGGGTCGCCCAGCACCCGACGCTCGAGCGTCGCCAAACCGGCCGCGTCGAGGCGGTCCTCCTGCAACGCATGCAGGGCGTCGGCAAGATCCGACGGGATGGCGGCGGGCGGGGGAGCGTTCACGTTGCGATCCCCGTCGTCGGGGCGCCGAGTTGAGTCAGTTCGCGGCGGACGCATTCCGCCAGAGTCTTTTTAATCCGGCCCAGTGATTGGTAAACCGCGTTGACCGGTCGCCCGAGCATCTCCGCGACCTCCTTGCCCTGAACCTCGCTGCCGTCGGAGCCGGGGGTGTAGCGGCGGGTCAGCAGATCGCGGTCTTTCCGCGGCAGTTTCTCGACGCAGCGTTCGAGCACGCGACGACGTTCTTCCCACAGACCGGGGTCCGCCTCCGCTTCGCGGGCGACCGCGGCGACGAATTCATCGGAGAACCGCAGCCGATCGCGACCGCGCTTCTCTCGCCACTTCAAGACTTCGTAGGTCGCCACGGTGGCGCTCCACGCATTGAAGTTCGTCCCCGGCTCGAACGTGTCCGCCTTCCGCCAGATCGCGAGGTTCGCGTTCTGGAGGATCTCCTCCGCGTCCGCCGGGCGGCCCACCTGGCTCAGAATGGTCAGGAACAGCCGCCGCTGGGACGCGGTGAAGTCGCGGAGGAATTGCTCGTCGGGTTCGGGCATGGATCAACTCGCAGCGTCGCCGATGAACGTCGCGGAAACGCGCCGCCTATCGGCGACGGCGAAACGGGGCGAGTCGAGGGGGTTACCCGATCAGTTCGGCGATGGGGCGGCCGCCGTTGGCGAGCTTCATCGGCCGGCCGGTCTTCGAAGTGTGGACCGTGTTCAGTGGAATGCCGATCGCCTGGGCGACGGTCGCCCAGAGGTCGCCCGGCAGGAAGCTCGGGCCTTCGACCCGCATGCCGTCGGAGCTGGTTTTGCCGACCGCGATGCCGCCGGTCAGGCCGCCGCCGCCGATCAGCACCGACCAGCTGCGCGCCCAGTGGTCGCGACCGACGTTCTGGTTGATCCGCGGGGTCCGGCCGAACTCGCCCATGCAGACGACGACCGTGTCCTGCAGCATGCCGCGCTGCTTGAGGTCCGCGGTGACCGCCGACAGGCCGGCGTCCAGCGTGGGCAGCTTGTCGTTGGCGAGGGAGTTGAACACGTCGTTGTGCAGGTCCCAGCCGCCGTAGCCGACTTCGACGAACGGGACGCCCCGCTCGACCAGACGACGGGCCATCAGCAGGCTCCGGCCGAGCTGCGCGGTGCCGTAGGCGTCGCGGGTGGCCTGATCTTCCTGCTCGACCTTGAAGGCGTCCATCTGCGAGGAGGTCATCAGGCTGACGGCCTTGTCGTAGACGTCGGCGTGCGCCTTGGGGGCGTCGCCGCGACCGCTCTTGATGAAGTTCTGCTCGAGGACGCCCAGCATCTCCAGCCGGTTCTGGAGGCGCTGCGGGTTGGTCCAGCGATCCAGGGAGGCGTTCTTGATGCGGCCGTTGGAGCTGACCTCGAAGGGGGCGTGCGCCATGCCGAGGTAGCCGCTCTGCCCGCCGCCGCCGCCGATGGAGATGAACGCGGGGATCTCCAGTTCCGGCCGCTGCGTGCCCAGTTCGTAGGAGACGACCGAGCCGAAGTCCGGGTGGGTCGCGGTGACTTCCGGGCGGTAGCCGGTCTTCATGAAGTACCGACCCCGCATGTGGTCGGCCTCGATGCTGCTCATGGCGCGGACGACGGACAATTCGTCCATCATCATCGCGGTTTTGGGCAGATGCTCCGAGATCTGCAAGTCGCCCTTGGTGTCGATGGGCTTGAACTCGCCGCCGGTGTTCGTGCCGGGCTTGAGGTCCCACATGTCGATCGTGGGGGCGCCGCCGCCCAGCCAGACCAGGATCACCGCCTTGCCGCGACGCCGGACTTCCTGGGCGTTCGCTTCGAGGTGGGAGAGGAACTGCAACGCGGGGAGCGTCGCGGCGCCGGCGGCCATGTGCCGCATGAAGTGGCGGCGGGACGTCTGGTCGGTGGCGAACATGAGACGGAAAGGCGAAAGGGGTGAGGCGTAAGGCGTAAGAGTGAGCGGCGTAAGCGACAGGCGATCGGGCGGATGGGAGACGGCGCTTACGCCTTACGCCTCCCTCCTTGCCCCTTCCACTACTTCACGAAGACGAATTCATTGCTGTTCAACAGCGCCCAGAACAGATCCTGGTAGCCGTAGATCGGTTTCTCGCTGGCGCGGATGAGCGCCGCGGCGGCGGACTTCTCCTTGCCGCTGGGCTTGCGGCCCAGCGAGGCGAGGAACAGTCGGGTGACGGCTTCCTCCGGATTGGTCGTCGAACCCAGCACGCGGTTGAGGTAGCTGCCGGCGTCGGCGGAGATCGCTTTGGAGGTCAGTTCGCCGTTCATCATCATCAAGGCCTGCGGGATCGAGCCGTTGAAGGTGGTCGACTCCGTCAGGTCGTCGGTGCCGAACTCCGTGATGAACTGGCCGAGCCAGACCCGCTTCTGAGCCTCGATCGATTCCCAGTCGGAGTTGCCGGCTTTCTGGGCTTCGGTGGCGATCAGCAGGGAGTCGTACAGTTGTTCGGCGGTCATCCGCTTCACGGCCATGTGGCTGAACAGCGGCACCTCGCCGGCGGCGGGGTCGTCCACTTCGTTCTCCCGCGTCTCTTTGCTGGTCAACTGGTAGGCCTGCGAACGGGTGATCCAGGTGATCAACCGGCGGACGTCGTAGCCGTGGGTGATGAACTGTTCGGTGACGTAGTCCAGCAGTTCCGGGTGGCTGGGGGCGTTGTGCGGACCCATGTCGTCCACGGGCCGGGTGAAGCCGTAGCCGTGGAAGTGGCCCCAGGTGCGATTCACGAAGGCCCGGGCGACCTGATCGGTCACGGCCTCGGCCGATTCGCTGGCCATCGGGAAGCCTTCGTCGTCCGGCTCCAGCCCGGTGAGGGCGGTCGCGAACGCGGTCCGGCGGTCGGTGTCCATCCCCTCGCCGAACACTTCGCCGAAGGCGGCGGGGAAGGCGACCTGCATCAGACCGGAGCGCTTCTCGAAGAACACCGGGCCGTCGAGCGGGCGGCGGACCAACTCTGCGTAGACGAAGTCCTGCTGGCCGGTCTGCTCGTTGAACTCTTCATGATCGATCCGGCGGGCACTCTTCAGGATGCTGTTGAACTGCCAGAACTGATCCTGTTTCCAGTCGTTGAACGGGTGGTTGTGGCACTGGGTGCACTGCACCTGCATGCCCAACAGCAGGCGGGTCGCCTTGGCGGTCGCCTGCACGCCTTCGTCGTTGTCGACCATCTGGGCGAGCAGGAAGTTCGTGGCGCCGTTCTCCTCGAAGTGCCCCTCGGCGGTGATCAGTTCAAAGACGACCTCGCTCCAGGGAACGTTGCGGGCGAAGGCATTCCGAAAGAACCGCCGCATCCCCAGACGGCTGGTGTTCTCGACCTGCCCCTGGCCGATGGCGAGGTTCGTCCAGACGGTGCTGAAGTGGCGAACGTAGTCCGGCGAGTTCAGCAACGCTTCGATAAGCTCCGCCCGCTTCGATTCGGATTGGTTGCGGTCGAACTCCAGCACGGCCTCGGCGTCGGGGATGTGACCGCCGAGATCCAGCCAGACGCGGCGGAGCCATTCCGAATCGCTGGCGACGGGGGACGGCTCGACGCCGTTCTCCTCCCAGCCGCGGGCGATGAGGCGGTCGATCTCCGCGATGATCGCCGCATCTCCGCCGGTGCGAACGCCCTCGCCGCCGGTCTCCGCGGCGGAGGCCGCCGTCGAAACCGACAACAGCGGAGCGAGCGCGAACGTGAGCGCTGCGGCGAGCGGTCGAAGCGTCATGAGCGGGGCGGTTGGAAGCGGCGAACGATGAAAGCGACGAGAGTTTTGTCCCGGAAGACGCTGAAGAACGCTTCCTGGAACGACAGACTTACCCGGTGCGATCACGGTAGGTTCGTCGGAAACCGGGCCAATTCGCAGAATTCGCCCCGCAAACTCCCCGTCCCCCGGGTTTTCCCCATGTCCGACACTTCGTCTCCGATGCAGTCCCCTACGGTCGAATCGCTTCGTGGAGGCCGCTGCGTGCCGTGCGAGGGCGGCGTGCCGACGTTGTCCGAGCAGGCCGTCGCGGAACGAATCGAGCTGCTGGACGAGTGGGACACGACCGACGACGGCGCCGCGATCTGCCGGCAGTGGAACGTCGGGACGTTCGCCAAGGGACTTGCCTTCTTCAATCAGGTCGGGGACCTCGCGGAGGCGGAAGGACATCACCCGGACCTGCACCTGACCGGGTACCGCCACGCAACGGTCGTGCTGACGACCCACGCCGCGGGCGGGCTGACCGACAACGATTTCATCCTCGCCGCGAAGATCGACGCCTTGGACGAGGCGGGTTCCTGAGCCTCGATCAGCTCGCGGCGGATCTGCCGGCTCTGTGCATCGCTTGCGGCTTTGCGGCGCACGGGAGAGCCGGAGCGCCCGCGAAACCGCAAGCGACCGTCAAACCGGCAGACGTTCTTGCGAACATTCAGGCTTTAGGCATTGAGGAATGCGGACCGATCGTCGTCGGGCGTGCTAGAATCTCCCGTCCTCCGTCCGGCCCGCGTTCGCCCGTGCGTCTCGTCTTCAATCCGCTGCCGCCCGCCGACGGGGGCCGTCCCGTGAATCGCTCCGTGCCGCTCGATCGGCCGGTGCTGTTCTTCGGCCGTCACCCGGACTGCGACGTGTCGCCCAAGGGGAGCGCCAAGGTCAGCCGTCGTCACTGCTGCGTCGCGGAGGCCAGCGGCCGCGTGCGGGTGCGGGATCTGGGCAGTCTGAACGGCACCTGGGTGAACGATCGCAAGGTGACCCGCGAGGCGCCGCTTTCCCCCGGCGACGTGCTGCGGGTCGGCGACGTGGGGTACAAGCTCGAACGGGTGACGGTCTTTCAGGATCCCTCGCAGAGCGGCGTGATCTCCATCGCCCCGCCCGGTCCGCCGGTTGCCGACCCGGCGCCCACCAACGGCGATCACGACGACGTGACGACCGTGAGGGACATCGGTACGGATAGTTCGTCGGACGTGGTGCCGATTTGAAGCGAGGCGAGGCGAGCGGCGGGCGTCAGCCCGCTGTGTTTCCCCTGGTCGTCGCACGCCCCGTCGTTGCATGCGTTGGGGCAATCGGGAAGCTCAGGGGGCTGACGCCCCCCGCTCGCCTGTGCCATGCCTGACTTCGCCCCCGTCGCCGCCCGCCTCGCCGAGTCCGCGGAGGCGAACCGGGAGGCGTTGTTCGAGCTGCTCCACATCCCCAGCGTGAGCGCGAACCCGGACCACCGCGGCGATTGCCGGGCCGCCGCCGAGTGGGTCCGCGACTTCCTCGCCAACGCCGGCTGTACCGCGGAGCTGATCGACACCGGCTCCGCCGAGGAACCCGGCCACCCGATCATTTTCGCGAAATCCCCGCGAATCGACGGCGCCCCGACGCTGCTGGTCTACGGGCACTACGACGTGCAGCCGCCGGATCCGCTGGACCTGTGGACGACGCCGCCCTTCGAACCGACGGTGCGGGACGGCAAGGTCTACGCCCGCGGAGCGACGGACGACAAAGGACAGATGCTGACCCACCCGCTGGCCGTCGCCGCGTGGCACGCGACCCACGGCGGGCCGCCGGTGAACGTGACGTTCGTCATCGAGGGCGAGGAAGAGGTCGGCAGCGACCACCTCGACGCCTTCCTCGAATCGCATCGCGAGGAGTTGGCCTGCGACGCCGCGGTGATCTCCGACACCAGCCAGTTCGCCGAGGGCGTCCCGGCGATCTGCTACGGCCTGCGGGGCATCACGGCGTGCGAGGTGACGGTCACCGGCCCGAAGGCCGACCTGCACAGCGGCCTGTTCGGCGGCAGCGTGCGCAATCCGGCGAACGCTTTAGCGACGATCCTCGCCTCGCTGCATGACGCGGAGGGCCGCGTCGCGGTCGACGGGTTCTACGACGACGTGCGGGATCTCACGCCCGAGGAGCGTGCCGCGTGGGCGGCGCTGCCGTTCGACGAGCAGGGCTTCCTGGCCGCGACCGGCTCCCCGGCGCTGACGGGGGAGGCGGGCTGGACGACGCTCGAACGCCGCTGGGCCCGCCCGACCTGCGACGTGAACGGCATCACCGCCGGCTATCAGGGCCCGGGGCCGAAGACGATCGTGCCGTCGAAGGCCTCCGCGAAGCTGACGTTCCGTCTCGTGCCCGATCAGGATCCGGACGTGATTCTCGCCGCGGTTCGGCAGCACATCGAACGGCATTGCCCGGCGGGCGTGACGGTCGCGGTGAAGCCCTATCACGGCACGCCGGGGGTGATGTTCGAACCGAACACCCCGCCGTTCGAAGCGGCGAAGCGGGCGATCGAAGCGGCGTTCGGCACCCCCCCGGTGATGATCCGCGGCGGCGGGTCGATCCCGGTCGTGCGGAGCTTGGGGAACACCTTGAATTGCCCGGTGCTGCTGCTCGGTTGGGGACTGAGCAGCGACGGCCTGCACAGCCCGGACGAGCATTTCTCGCTGGATGCCTTCCAACGCGGCGCCCTCGCCAGCGCCCGGCTGATGTGGGAACTGGCGCAAGAGGCGTGACTCGCCCCGCTTCGCCGTCGCCGGTAGGCGGCGCGCGTTGCGCTGGGATCGCGCCGCCTACCGGCGACGGCGAAGCGGGGGTAGATTCTCCCGCATGCTGGACCTCAATCTGATCGCCGAGAACGCGGACGCCGTCGTCGCCAACAACCGGCGCCGCGGCGTGGACGTCGACCTGCCGCGTCTCCTGCTTCTGCGAGACAAACGGTCCGAGCTGATCCAGCGGACCGAAACGCTCAAGCACGAGCAGAAAGAGACCGGCGCCGGCATCCCCAAGGCGTCGCCGGAGGAACGGCAGACCCTCATCGCCCGCACGGGCGAACTAAAGAAAGAGGTCGCCGCCGCCGCGGAGGAGCTAACCGCGGTCGAGGAAGAACTGCGGGAGATTCAGGCTCTCATTCCCAACCTCACGCACCCCGACGCCCCCGACGGCGGCGAGCACGACGGCCGTATGCTGCGGGAGGAGGGCGAGAAGCCGAACTTCGAGTTTGAGCCGCTCGACCATGTGGAACTGTGCGAGAAGCACGGCTTGGTCGACTTCGCCAGCGCCGCCAAAACGACCGGCGCCGGGTTCTACTTCCTCGCCCGGGAAGCGGTCCTGCTGGAGCTGGCGCTGGTCCGCTATGCGATCGAGAAAGCGACCGCCGCCGGCTTCATCCCGCACACCACGCCGGACTTGGCCCGCGAGGAGGTGCTGCGCGGCACCGGCTTCAACCCGCGGGGCGAGGAAACGCAGATCTACAGCGTCGAGGGCACGGATCTGTCGCTGATCGCCACCGCGGAGATCACCCTCGGCGGCATGCGGGCCGGCACGACGTTCGAGCCGAACGAACTGCCGCTGAAGCTCGCCGGCGTCTCGCACTGCTATCGCACCGAGGCGGGCGCCTACGGCAAGGCGACCCGCGGGCTGTACCGCGTGCATCAGTTCACGAAGGTCGAACTGTTCGCCTTCACCGCCGCCGATCTCGGCGCCAGCGGCCGCATGCACGGCGAGATCCTGGCGTTGGAAGAGGAGATCTTCACCGGCCTCGGCATCCCCTATCGGGTGCTGGACATCGCCGCCGGCGACCTCGGCGGCCCGGCGTACCGCAAGTTCGACCTCGAAGCCTGGATGCCCGGCCGAGACAACGGATCAGGACAGAAGGGATCATGGGGCGAGGTGACGAGCTGCTCCGACTGCACCGACTACCAAGCCCGCCGCCTCGACGTGCGGGTCAAACGGACCGACGAGGAGGGCAAACCGGCGAAGGGCACCGACCTCGTGCACACCCTCAACGGCACCGCGATCGCCGTCAGCCGGGCCTTGATCGCCCTCCTGGAAAACAACCAGCGCGAAGACGGATCGATCGGCATCCCCGAGGTGTTGCAGCCCTACTGCGGCTTCGATTCGATCGGGTAATCCCTAACGCCGAGGCTCCGCGGGGCCTCGGCGTTACCGCACCCGGATCTTCTTGCCCGGTTTGCGTTTGCGAATCCAGCGGATCCAGCCCTGGAGTTCCTCCGCGTCGCTCAACGCCTCGATCGTGGGGTAGTCGCGTTCCAGTTCCTTCTCCGTGAAGGTGGCGTGCACGGTGTTGTGACACGGCTTGCAGAGCAGCACGGTCTCTCTCCCCCCGCGGGACTTTGGGACGAGGTGGTGTTTCGTGAGCTTGGGCCGGGCGTACTCGTGCCGGCACAGCTCGCAGCGGGGCGGGGAGCGGTCCTGCTGAATGAACCAATCCGGCATTCGGTTCCGAGACTTCCGAGCCATGCGGGCGGTTGCGGCGTGCGGGGGGCGGGTCTTTACTGATCCGTCCCGCCCCCGTTCGGTTCACGCCGTTTGTCCGCCGACGCCGCTCCGCTTGCTGAGAACGCGTCCCCAGAGGACCCGTCTGTCGGGGAGGAACTGCCCACCTTCCGCATGGGCGAGTTCCTCGCCAAGTTCCCGACCGACCGCGCCTACTGCCGCAATCATCTGTGGCTGCTGACGACCGATCGGCAGGAGGGCGGCGAACCGATCTACCGCGTCGGCTTCACGGCCTATTCACGCCGATTGCTGCAGGACGTGTACTTCCTCGATTGGAACGTCGACGAAGGGCAAACCGTCGACGCCGGGGCGTCGATCGGGGAGATCGAAAGCGCCAAGGCGCTCTCCTCGATGCACCCCCCGGCGGCCGGCACGATCGTCACGTTGAACCCGGCGCCGCTGGCGGACCCTTCGGTCATCAACGCGGCCGGGTATGATGCGGAGGACGGCGGCGGCTGGCTCTACGAGTTCGCCACCGCCGCCCCGCTGCTGGACGCCGCCGCATACGTCGACCACCTCGGCGGCGTCTGGGAGACGACCCAGCGGATCATCAAGGGTCAGGCGAACACGTGAGGGGGAAGCTCCAAGACCAAGAGATCAACAACCAAAACGCTCCGCTGATCGCAACGACCTCGATCTTTGGTTCTTGATCTCTTGGTCTTGGAATTTGCCCGAACCTATCGCCGCCCCAATCCCCCCACACCCTCCGCGAGCCTCCATGGCCGGCAAACTCACCGTCGTGCTGTCGCAGTCGCAGGGAAAGAACCCGGCGAAGCAGGCGTTGGAGGAGGCCCTCGCCGCCGAACTGCTGATGGACCCGGAGATTGATCTCTCTCTGGTCCCGCATCTCGTGGACATGGCCGCCGATCATCCCGGCCTGCTGTACCTCCGCGGCGTGCCCGGCGATGCGATCGTGCTGAGCTGGCTGTTCCCGCGGGCAGCATTCTGGACGCTCGATCGGCAGGACGTCCGCGGCCGGTTCGGTGTCTCGCTGCTGCACGGCTTTGAAGAGGAGGAAGCCACGCCGGGTTCTCGCCCTGACGCCCCCGGCCGCTCGCTGTACTGCCTCGATCTGCGGGACAGCGACGACCCGCAGGAGTACCTGACGGAGATCCGGCGGATCGCCAAGGAACGCAGCGTGCCGACGGTGGGGTTGAGCCTGGGACCGGCGAGCGGGGGACGTCAGCCCCCTGAGCGTTCGAGTTCGATCGCCACATCAGAGCCTCAGGGGGCGGACGCCCCCCGCTCGCCGACGACGTTTGAGGAACCCACGACCCGCCGGTGGTATCCGGTCATCGACTACGACCGCTGCACGAACTGCATGGAGTGCGTCGACTTCTGCCTGTTCGGCGTCTACGGCGTCGATGGGGACGGGGACGTACTGGTCGAACAGCAGGACAGCTGCAAGAAGGGCTGTCCCGCGTGCAGTCGGGTCTGCCCGGCAAACGCGATCGTGTTCCCCGGCCACAAAACGCCCGCGATCGCCGGGGCGGACGGCGAGGGCGCCGGCGACTTTAAGATCGACCTCTCTAAACTGTTCGGCGCCGCGGATGCCGACCCGCTCAAGCAGGCCGCCGCCGAGCGGGACGTGCATCTGCTGCGGGACGGCCGCGACTCGGTCGGCATGCAGGGCCTCGAGAACCGCGTGAAGGACGACCTCGACGCGATGCTCGACGGTTTGGACGCGCTGGCCCTGTGAGCGGGGCGACGGACAGCATCGACCCGCAACGCCTCGACGCCGCGACGGACGCGACGGTCGCCCACCTGCTGAGCGAACGCGTCGACGCGGGGCATTGGGAGGGCGAACTCTCCACCAGCGCTCTGTCGACCGCCGTCGCGGCGATGGCCCTGCATCAGTATTCGCTCGCCCGTGAGCCCGAAGCGCAAGCGAGGGGCGCGACCTCCGACAGCATGGCGGACGCGGAACCAAGGGCGACGTCGATCCCCTCGCTTGCGCTTCGGGCTCACATTGATTCCGCCTGCGTCTGGTTGCTCGCCCATCGCAACGCCGACGGCGGGTGGGGGGACACGGTCGAATCGAAGACGAACGTCTCCACGACGGCCCTCGCGATGGCGACGCTGTCGGTCTGGAACGTTCCCACGGAGAACCGGGCGAAGCGGGACGAAGTCGTCGCCGACGCCCGGCGCTGGTTCGACGCCGCTGGCGGGTTCGACGCGGTGGTCAAGCGGTACGGCAAGGACAAGACCTTCAGCGTACCGATCCTGACCCACAGCGCCCTCGCCGGGCTGGTGCCGTGGAGCAAGGTGACGGCGCTGCCCTTCGAACTGGCGGCGCTCTCCCCGCGGTTCTACGCCTCGATCCGCCTGCCGGTCGTCAGCTACGCCCTCCCGGCCCTGATCGCGATCGGCCAGCTTCGCCATGTGAAGAAGCCCAGCCGCAATCCGCTCCTGCGGGGACTGCGATCGCTTGCGGTTGCGCGGGTGATGAACCGGCTCGAATCGATCCAACCGTCCAACGGCGGATTCCTCGAAGCGGCCCCGCTGACCGGCTTCGTGCTGATGAGTCTCTCCGCCGCCGGCCGGGCCGATCACCCGGTGGCGAAAAAGTGCGTCGAATTCCTCACCGGCAACGTCCGCGAGGACGGCAGTTGGCCGATCGATACGAACCTCGCCACCTGGGTGACGACGCTCGCCGTGAACGCCCTCGGCGACGACCTGCCGGAGGAGGCCCGCCCGCCGATCCGCGATTGGCTGCTCGGTCAGCAGTACCGCGAAGTGCACCCCTACACGCGAGCCGCCCCCGGCGGCTGGGCGTGGACCGACCTCCCCGGCGGCGTGCCCGACGCGGACGACACGCCGGGGGCGGTGCTGGCGTTGCACTCGCTCTCGGCGTCCCCCGCTTCGCCGTCGCCGTCAGGCGGCGCGAGTCGCTCTGGAAGCGCGCCGCCTGACGGCGACGGCGAAGCGGAGGCGCTCAGAGAGGGAATCGGTTGGTTGCTCAACCTTCAGAACCGCGACGGCGGCGTGCCGACATTCTGCCGCGGGTGGGGCACGCTGCCGTTCGACCGCAGCGCACCGGACCTCACGGCTCACGCGTTGCGTGCTGTCGTTGGCACACCCTATGAAGCGGTTGCCGCCGCGTATGGCCAGTTCCGCCCTGAGAATCGGTGGCATAACTGCGGAATCGGCTGGCACAGGGGGCAATCACGATTTCGTGATGTCGGCTTCGCCTACCTCCGCAAACAGCAACGCCCTGACGGCTCCTGGCTCCCTCTCTGGTTCGGCAATCAGCACGCCCCGGACGACATCAACCCCGTCTACGGCACCGCTCGGGTGCTGGCGGCGTTCGCGGACGTGGATCGGGAACTCGCCGCCGACGGGGTGCACTGCGGGAAGGGCATCGACTTTCTGCTGTCGGTCCAAAACGCCGACGGCGGGTGGGGCGGGGCGAAGGATTGCCCGTCGACCGTCGAGGAAACGGCGCTCGCAGCGGAGATTCTGCTCCGCCTCGTCCCGGAACGACCGGAACCTTGGGCGGGGGTGCGGTGGTTACTAGAGAAGGTGGAGTCGGGCGAATGGACGTCGCCCAGCCCGATCGGCTTCTATTTCGCCAAGCTGTGGTATCACGAACGACTGTACCCCGTGATCTTCACGGTGCAGGCGTTGCGAACCGCTCGTTCGGCGCGGGGGAGGGCGGCCGCCTTGTCAGAGCGGGGGCGGCGGCGTCACGATGGCGTTTCCGCGGCGGCCGCTGTGTAAACTCCCCGCACACCCGCCCCGGTTC
>NZ_WTPX01000319.1 GCF_013036045.1 Alienimonas chondri | reverse complement strand
GTGCTGCGGAGCCCGCGATGAGCGGGGCCGTGCAGGAGCTGTTCGTCGCCCCGGACGGCACGGCCCGCGGTCTCTACGGCGAGTTGATCGACACGACCGCGATCGGCTCGTGCTCCGTGACCCGGGCCAGCCACGTCGAACCCGCCCCCGGCGGCGGCTGGACCGCGGACCTCTCGCCGGTCGCCGGGCCGCTCCTTGGCCCGTTCCCCCTCCGCAGCGCCGCTCTCGCCGCGGAGGCGGAGTGGCTCACGCGGCGCCGACTGACCTTGCCGGGCTGAACGTCCGGCTCTTTCACCTTCACCCCCCGAGCGGCGGGTCGGCCCAGTGCCGACCCGCCGCTTTCTCTTTTCCCACGTCACGAACAGGAGTTTTCAAAGATGCCCCAGCACGAATTGAACCGCCGCGTCGCCGCGGCCACCGGCGAGACCGTCAGCGAGATCGCCCGAATGGGTTTTCAGATCGACGGCCCGCCGTCGTTCACGCACGCCGGCGACGACCTCGGCCCCATCGACTGGGACGCCGAGCAGGCCGCCCGCCGCAGCGATCCGCACCGCTGCGGTCGCGGCCGGGTCGCCTTTCACTGATCGGCGGCGACGCCCGCGACCGGCGGCGGGTTCGTCCCCGCCGCCGGCCTTTTCCTCACCCGTTCATCCCCCGCATACCAGAGGCCCCATGCCCCCGCTCACGCTGTCCCGCCGGACGCTGCACGGCTTCCGGCTGGTCTTACGAAAACACCTCGCCCTGAAGGGCCGCGACGAAGGCCCGCCCGTCCGCGTCCACGCCGGCGCCGACGGCGGAACGCTCCTCACGGCGATCGCCCCGGACGGTCGGGGCGCCCGTCTCGGCATTCCCGGGGACCGCCCCCCGGCGGATCTCGTGCTGCCGTTCGATCTGCTCGCCGACGCCGGCGCCGCCAAGGCCGGCGACGTCTCCCTCGCCGAGGTGGACGGCGGCGAGGCCGTCGTCGCGAACTGGGACGAGAAGGGCGTGCCCCGGTCCGCCCGCGGCGCCCTCGAGCAGGCAGACCGCGACCGGGCGACGGCGTTCGCCCCGCCGCCCGTCGACGGGCTCCACGACCCTGGACCCGGCTTCGCCGCGGCCCTGCGGCAGGCGACCGACGTCACCGACACGGAGTCGACCCGCTACGCCCTCGCGTGCGTCCGGCTGAATCCCCACGCCGGCCGGATCGAGGCGACAGATTCGCACTGTTTGCTGATCGCCCGCAGCTACGCCTTCCCCTGGGACGAACCCGTCCTGCTGCCGGCGCCGCACGCCCTGAGATGCTCGCAATTGAAGGGCGCCGAAGTGCGGATCGCGCGGGGCTCGGACGGGTCGAAGGTTCCGCTCGTGATCCTCTCCGCCGGCGATTGGACGCTGTGGACGCCGGAGACCCGAGACGCCCGGTTCCCGGACCTCGACCGGGTCGTCCCCGGCGGGGAGGGGCGGGCGACCGTTACGCTGTCCGCGGCGGACGCGGCCTTCTTCGCCGACCGGCTGGACCGCCTGCCGGGCGCCGGCGACGCCCGTCGGCCCGTCACGCTGGAGGTGCGGGAGGGCCTCTTCCTCGTCAGGGCCGCCGAGGAGGGCGGGGAGCCGGTCGAGTTGGCCACGGCGTCCTCGGAGGTCGCGGGCGAGGCGGTCGCCGTGGCCGACCGGCGGTTCCTCGCCCGGGCTCTCGCCGCCGGCTGCAGGCGGATCACGCTGCACGGCCCGGAGG
>NZ_WTPX01000318.1 GCF_013036045.1 Alienimonas chondri | reverse complement strand
GGCCGGGGGTGAGGGGGGAGCGACGGCCGATCGCCAGTGACCGAGCGTCCCGGACGCTTGAAGCGTCCGGGACGCTGCATTCGCTCTGAAACGATCTGGCCGACCGCGGGTGAAGGTTCGCTCACCCTCACCCCCGGCCCCTCTCCCTCAAGGGAGAGGGGAGACGAGTCACCGCGCTTCAAGCCCCGCCGTGATCTCTGCCGGCAGCGTTTCGCGGGCGTCGTCGGGGCCGTCGACGTCGCCGTGGTCGTCCAGCGGGAACAACGCGAAGTCCGCGGTCGTGGCGCGTTTCTTGGTCAACGTCTCCCACGCCGCCCGCCCGGCCTTCCATAACACCTCGCGGTAGGGACGAGGCTGGAAGTCCTCCGCATAGGCCGGGTCGGTTTCGACGACTAATAATAGCCGCCGATGCAGGTCGGCCAGCTTCTTGCCGGTGCGTCCCTCCGGCGGCCAGGGGACTTGGCGGGAATACGATTCCCAATCGAACGGCTCGAACCGCTCGGCGCCGGCCTCGGCTTCGCTCGCCAGCGCCACGCCGGTCGGCAGGCCGCAGTGGGCGTGCTCGGCGGAATAGATTAATGCGCAGCGGGCCGCGGGCTTCGCGTCCGGGTTCGCCTTGAGGAACCCGTCGATCGCCTTGACGAGTTGCTTGCCCAGCAGCGTGGAGAACTCCGCGACCAACCCCTCGATCGTGTCGTCGGGATTATAAGTATATAGGACTTCCTTCGACTCGCCTTCGTCGTTGAACTCCTCCGCTTTGATCAACCGGCCGTCGTCGCCGTAGGTCAGGGCGACGCGTTTGCGGCTGGCGAGGCTTTCCCGTAAGCGCTCGGACGCCTGACGATACAACCCCGCCGCCACGTCGGGCGGGAGATCGGCGAGATAATGCGGCAGTTCCGTGCCGTAGTTGAACAACTGCGTATAAGACTCCGTCAGCCGGCCGACGTCGTCGTACGTGAACCGCGTGATTTCGCGATAATGCCGCTCCAGCTCCGGCCCTTCCTGGTTCACTTCGATGGCGGAGGCGATCCGGCCGTGCTCGTCCAGCCGCATCCGCTGCACGCGACCGGTCGGAAAACCGTCACGAAAGAACGGCTCGTAAGGCAACCGTTCGTCGGAGCGACCGGGGTTCCGAAAGGTCAGACGGTCGTAAAACCCTTCTTGATAAACGATCGCGACGCCCCCGCCGCCCAGCAGTCCCGCTTTGACGATTCGTCCGTCGGCGTTCAAGCCGTGTGGGAAGGTCTCTTCGCCCTTCGGCACCCACCGTAGCGGACGGGGACGCCAGGATTCGCCGTAGACGTCGGTCAGATAGCGATCCCACAGCGGATGGTCCGGCGTGAACTGCCCGTCCTCGTAGGTGGCGTGCCGGGTCTCGACGATCTGCGCTTCGACCTCTTTCAACGTCGCCTCGCCGGCGGCGACGTATCGGTCCCACGCCGCCTCAACCGGGGCGAACAGGTCCGTCGGATCGTCGATCCAGTCGCCGTTCGCCATCGGTTCGCTCCGAAGGGGTTACAGGTTGAAGCTCAACAGATACAGCGCCGCGAAGACGACGGCCAGAAACAGCAGCGTTTTGCCGAACATGCCCACGCTGCGGCGGACGATCGTCGCGGTGTCTTCATAGCGGCTGGCCGTATAGACCAAGCTGATCGCCGCCGCCGTGGGCAGCGCCCACAACAGGCGACCCGGGTCCGCGGCGAGCGGGGGCAGAAGGTTCCACATAACAGATCCAGCGGGAATCAGGCCGCGGCG
>NZ_WTPX01000317.1 GCF_013036045.1 Alienimonas chondri | reverse complement strand
GCACAACCCCGCTCGTTTCCCCCATCGTCCCGTGTCCTCCCCGACCCCGCCGGCGCCGCTGTCCGTCGCCCAGTGCCGATCCGTCGATCGCCTCTGTCTGGAGGAATACGGTCTGCCCGGCGCCGTGCTGATGGAGAACGCCGCCCGCGGTTGCGCCGAGCTGCTGTGGAGCCTGACCGGCGGCGCCCCCGGCCCGGTCGCGATCGTCTGCGGCAAAGGCAACAACGGCGGCGACGGCTTCGCCCTTGCCCGCCACTTGGCGATCCGCGGCGTGAATGTGCACCTGTTCGCCCCCTTCCCCGAGCCGCCGACTGAGGACGATGAGCCGGGCGAAGCTGCGATGAACGCCCGCGTCGCCCGCCGCATGGGCCTGCCGTGGACCGACTGGACGGCGATGAACGAGGCCGATCTGACCGCGGCGCTGTCCGAGGCCGCGGCCGCGGGATGGTTGGTGGACGCCCTGCTGGGCACCGGCCCGAGCGGCCCGCCGCGGGAGCCGATGCCGATCGCGGTGCGGGCGATCGACGCCTCCCGCATGAACGCGGACGTTTTGGCGATCGACGTCCCGACCGGCTTCGACGCCGACAGCGGGGAACCTTTCGATCCCGACTGCTGCGTCCGAGCGGATCACACCGCCACGTTCGTCGCCCCCAAGACTGGCTTCGCCGCGAACTGGGCCGCCAACTGGACCGGCCCCGTCAGCGTCATCGACATCGGCGCCCCGCCGGCAGCGATCACGGCGGTGCGTTAGCAGATGCTGGATCTTCGAGATCGCCTCACGGGCTGCTTGCTCGGCGGAGCCTTGGGCGATGCGCTCGCCGGCCCGTTCGAGAACGGGCCGCTCGGGCAGAAGTTCGTTCAACCCGCGGATCTGTGGCTCTCGGACGACACGCAGCTCACCCTCGCCACCTGCGAGGCGTTGATCGCGTCCGGGGGAAAAGTCGAACCAGTTACGATCGCCGCCGCATTCGCCCGCTGGTACGGCGAGCGCCGAGTGCGGGGCGTGGGGGCCAGTACGATGAAGGCACTGCGCGAGTTGGAGCTGGGCGGCCACTGGGCTCTAGTCGGCGCCGCAGGCGAGCGTTCAGCCGGGAACGGGGCCGCGATGCGGGCCGCCCCGCTGGCCTTCCTGCTCGCCCCGGATGACCCCGTTCGAGGAGAGGCGGATCGTCGCGTGCTACGCGACGTGAGCCGAATTACCCATCACCACGAGGAGGCGGTCGCCGGCGCCCTGTTTCTCGTTCGCGCCGTTCGGCATGCCGCCGCCGGGCGTCCGCTGGCCGAACTGCCCGCGACACTCGCCGATCTCTCGCCAGACTGCGTCGCTCGGGATCGGTTGCGGGCGATTCGGGATAAACCAATGACGATGCAGGCGTTCGCCGAGCGATTCGGGGCAAGCGGATGGGCGGCCGACTCAGTGCCGTTGGCGATCCTCGCCGCGGCTGCGGACGAGGAGTTCGTGGAGACCATCGCCCGCGTGGTGGAATGCGGAGGGGACACGGACACCGTCGCTTCCATGTGCGGGCAGATCCTCGGCGCGTCCAGCGGCGTCGCCGGGCTGCCGGCGCTTCTGCTGGAACGATTGGAGGCCGCCACGGAGATCCGTGCCGTCGCCGCCGAACTCGCCGCGATCCTGTCTGGCTAGGATTCTCCGTGCATCCCTTCGCCCTCACCCCGCCGGATCTGACCACGGCGCTGGCCGACCTGCTGCGGAGCGTGCCGGCGGGGCGGGTGACGACGTTCGGGGATCTCGCGGCGGGGTTG
>NZ_WTPX01000316.1 GCF_013036045.1 Alienimonas chondri | reverse complement strand
CCATGCGGCTCCCCGGAGCCCGGTCTCTCCCGCAGCGACCGCGAAGCTGGTAAAACCCCCGCCCACCGATCCCCACGACTCCCCGCGCTGCTTCCCCGATATGTCCCTCGCCATCACCAGCGTCCACGGCCGCCAAGTTCTCGATTCCCGCGGCAATCCCACGGTCGAAGTGGACGTGCGGTTGGAAGACGGCACCCTCGGCCGGGCGATCGTCCCCAGCGGCGCCAGCACCGGCGCCCATGAAGCGGTCGAACTCCGCGACGGCGACGCCGACGAGTGGGTCGGCAAGGGCGTCTCCAAGGCCGTCCGCAACGTCAACGAAGTCCTCGCCGACGCGCTGATCGACCTCGACGCCACCGATCAGGCCGCCGTCGACCGGGCCATGCTGGAACTGGACGGCACGGAGAACAAATCCAAGCTCGGCGCGAACGCGATTCTGGCGTGCAGCCTGGCCACCGCCCACGCGGCGGCGAAGGCCAGCTATCTGCCGCTGTTCCGCTATCTGGGCGGCGTCGGCGCCGTCACGCTGCCGGCTCCGATGATGAACATCATCAATGGCGGCGAGCACGCCTCCAACGGCATCGACATCCAGGAATTCATGGTGATGCCGCTGGGGTTCGACACCTTCAGCGACGGCCTGCGGGCCGGCGTCGAGACCTTTCATCACCTCAAGAAGGTGCTCTCCTCCAAGGGCTACAGCACGAACGTCGGCGACGAGGGCGGCTTCGCCCCGGACCTCAAAAGCACCGATGAGGCGATGGAGGTAATCCTCCAGGCGATCGAGAACGCCGGCTACACCCCCGGCGAGCAGATCAAGCTGGCCCTCGACTGCGCCGCGACCGAGTTCTACAAGGACGGCGTCTACAAGATCGAAGGCAAGGATCTGTCTTCGGACGGCATGGTCGATTACCTCGCCCGGCTCGCCGAGAAGTACCCGGTGTGCAGCATCGAAGACGGCCTCGCCGAGGACGACTGGGACGGCTGGAAGAAGCTGACCGACGCGATCGGCGACGACGTGCAGCTCGTCGGCGACGACCTGTTCGTCACCAATTCCTCCCGCCTGGCCGACGGCATCGAGCAGGGCGTCGGCAACAGCATCCTGGTGAAGGTCAACCAGATCGGCACCCTCACCGAGACGATCGAAGCCGTCCAGATGGCCTACCGCAACGGCTACACCGCCGTGATGAGCCACCGCAGCGGCGAGTCCGAGGACACCACCATCGCCGACCTCGCCGTCGCATTGAACACCGGACAGATCAAGACCGGCTCCGCCAGCCGCACCGACCGCATCGCCAAGTACAACCAGCTGTTGCGCATCGAGGAGATGCTGGGCGAGAACGCGGAATACGGTGGCACGATCTGACCGATGTGGGATTGGGAATGTCGGATTGCGGATGTAGAAACGTTGCGACCGTCGTCGCTCACATCCGACATCCGACATCCGACATCCGCCTTCCCCAATTCCTAGATGCGGCCTTCTGGCCGACGTTGATCGTCGCCGGGGCCCTGTTCGCCCTCGCCTCACTGTCGCCCGGGGCGGCGGAGTGGAAGGCGGTGCGGCATCGCCTCGCCGTCGCCGATGCGGACGCCGCGGCGTTGCGAAGTGAAATCGACGGACTGGAACGCGTCGCGACCGCCCTGCGGACCGATCCGGCGTTCGCCGCGGAGGTGGCCCGGCTGGATCTCGGGTTGTCGCGGGAAGGCGCGGCTCGGTTGGCCGTGCCCGCGGCGAACGCCGGATCGGTCCGCAGGGCGGTCGCGACGCGTTCCAG
>NZ_WTPX01000315.1 GCF_013036045.1 Alienimonas chondri | reverse complement strand
AGCGGCGCCAGCGACGGCGGGCGCCGCGGGCGGGCGGTTCGGGCCTGCTTCAGGCGGACCAAGTCCTCCGGCGACAGTTCGGCGTCGCCGGCGGGGGTTTGGGGGTCGGTTGCGACGATCTCCGCCCGGTAGGCGCCGACCGTCGGGCCGACGGCGGCGGGCACGGCGTATCGACCGGCGACGATCGCGGCGCTGGCCTTGGGACCGGGCGTGTTCTCGACCGGGACGAAGGTAATCGTCCCGGCCGGCAACGGGGCGCCGTCGACGGTGACGGCGCCGCTCACGGCGACCTGCTCCGGCCGATCCGATCCGCCGCAGCCCGCGGCGAGCGCCGCGGCCAAGGCGACGGCGGTTACCACGGCGGAGGGCACGATCCCGTCGGCGGGGCGGCAGTCAGTTCTCATCGATCACCTCGCCGCCGTTGCGCGTGGCGAGCGCGTCCAGCAGGTCGGCGTCGATAAAGTCGCCGATCAGGTGCACGGAGCCGTCGCCGCGGGCGAAGTTCACGCCGGCGGCGTGATCGCTGCGGAAGGAGCGGCTCATGTTTAAAGCGGTCGTTTCGTCCGCCGTACCGTCGTCCTTGGGGTTGAAGAAGTACTCTGTGGTGCAGGTCGTCGAGCCGACGAACGGGTTCGCCCAGTAGGTAAAGGAGAACCGGCTTTGTCCGGCGCAATCCGCGGCGCCGCGGCTCGTCGAGAACTTATAACTGGGCAGGTTATAGGCGGTTTCGCCGATCATCAACGTGTTGGTCGTCCCGTCGCGGAAGCGGGCGATGGACGTATAACCGTCGGCGCTGTCGCTATACACGATCGCCCCGCTCTGCCGCGGCGCCGGGGCCGGCGGGCCGAACGCCCAGTATTGATTATAATCCTCCGCCCCCATGTTCACCGCGTAGTTGCCGGGGGCGCGGTTCGCGTCGTCCTCGCAGCTCGGCACGCTACGTCCGGGGGCGGCGCTGGGGCAGAGGAACGTCGGCACCCGCTGCCCGCTGACCTCCTGATTGAGCGGGTCGGTGTTCGCCAGCTTGAAGTCGTACAGGGCGAACTCGTTCCCTTTGTCCAGCTCCGGCAGCAGCATCGTGAAGAAGCTGCCCCCGTACAGCGTGGGATAGGTTCCGCCCTGCGAGTTCGCCGTCGGGAACCGTTTCCACGTGCTGTGATAGTTATGGGCGGCGAGGGCGATCTGCTTGAGGTTGTTCTTGCACTGGCTCGTCCGAGCCGCTTCGCGGGCCTGCTGGACGGCGGGCAGCAGCAGGCTGACCAAGATGGCGATCACCGCGATCACCACCAGCAGCTCGATCAGCGTGAAACCGGATCGGGCTTGAGAACGGACCGACAGTCGAGAACGAGACGGCATTGCACAGACCTGGAGTGGGAGGGCGGAGGGGACCGCCGTCTCGCTCGCTGGCCGTCCCGAAATCAGGGGGAGCGTGGCTGGCTGGCTGGACGGGCGCCGAGTTGAGATTGCGTCTCAACCCGACGCACGGCAGACTATCCGCACCCGACCCTGCGGAAAAGCCCGCAGGCGGAGAATCTCCCCGAACCGCGACGATCGGCCGCCTCCATGCCCGCCCCGCAGCCGCCTGATCCGCTGTCTTCACAGGCTCAAACGCCCGTCGCCCGTCCCTCCGCCGACGGGGCCGCCGCGGACGCCGCGCCGCGGCCGGGGCGGGTACGGTTCGAGGATCTCGCCGGGGAGGCGGTGGAGATCGAGGTCGAACACGCCGGGCAGATCTACCGTCTGCGGCGGACGAAGACCGACAAGCTGCTGCTGACGAAGTGAGGGGCGCGGACTCCCCTCGCCCCCCTTTTGGGGGAGAGGGGTCGGGGG
>NZ_WTPX01000314.1 GCF_013036045.1 Alienimonas chondri | reverse complement strand
CTTTGGGGGAGAGGGGCTGGGGGTGAGGGGGCATTCCCCGCCCAATGACCCTTCAACCCTCTGCTGCTCTCCACTACTTACTTAACCTGGTCCTATAAACGCCCGCGTGCGAAGGCTCGCTCACCCTCACCCCCGGCCCCTCTCCCTGAGGGAGAGGGGAGAAACCGAGACGCGACGGGTGCCTTACTTCCCGGCTTCCCGCGGCCCTTTCGCTCCCCCGCTTGTCGGGGCGTTGGGGACGTAGTCCGTCGGCAGGGACTTGGCGAGGGCGTCCGCGGCGATGTGCTCCGCATCTTTGTTCAAGAGGTTATTGTATTCGCCGGGATCGACGCGGTGGTCATATAACTCTCGCTCCCCGTCGGCGTAGCGGATCAGGCGGAATCGTTCCCCCCGCACGCTGGTATTGCCGCGACCGTGGGTGGTGACGGCGGCGTGCTCCCAGGGCGCCCGCGGATTCGCCAGCAGCGGACGCAGGCTGGGGGCGTCGAGTCCCTCCGGCGCCGGCACGCCGCACAGGTTGCACAGCGTCGGGTACAGGCTGGTCAGTTCCACCGGGGCGTCGCAGCGTCCGCCGGCCTCGGTGACGCCGGGGGCGAGGATCATCAACGGCACCCGCGTCGCCCGTTCCCAAAGGGTGAACTTCCGCCAGTGCTCCTTCTCGCCCAGGTGCCAGCCGTGGTCGCCCCACAGCACGACGATCGTGTTGTCCGCCCGGCCGGAGGCGTTCAAGGCATCTAAGAGCCGGCCGACCTGTCCGTCCGCATAGCGAATATTCGCGAGGTAGGCCCGCACGCCGGCGGACCATTGATCGGCCTTCGTCACCGCGGCGTGATCGCCCTGCGGCCGAGCCATCTTGACGCCCGGCGCCGGCACGTCGTTCAGGTCCCCCTCCGGCGAGGGCGGGAGCGCCGGGTCGGCGGGGACGGCGTCGAAGTATTTTTGAGGCACGAACCACGGCAGGTGCGGGCGATACAGCCCCACCGCCGTGAACCGCGGGCCGGGCGATTCTTCCTTCAGAACGCCGGTCGCCCAATCGGTCAGCTTCGTGTCGCCTAATTCTTCGTCGCCGACGTCCAGCGGCGCCCAGTCGAAGTGCCCTTTGCCCAACCCGTTGGCGGTCGATTTGCCCTGTGCGGCCTCCGGCGTGGGGAAGCCGGGCAGCGGGAAGTATTCGTGCCAGAAGCGCTCGTCTTGCTCCCGCGGATGGCTGCCGTGAAAGATCTTGCCGCCGCCGCGCGTGTCGTAGCCGGCGTTCTTGAACGTCTCCGAGAGCGTCGGCACGCCCTCCACGGTTCTCGGCCAGCTTTGAGCATTCAGATAGAGGCCGGTGGAAGAGGGTCGGCGACCGGTCATAATCGCCGTCCGGCTGGGATTGCAGGCGGGCGCTGCGCAGTGAGCGTTCGTGAACAAGACCCCGCGGGCGGCGAGGCGGTCGAGGTTCGGCGTGTCCGTCTGCGGATGCCCGCCGCCCAGCGGGCTGCGCTCGTTCGTCAGACAGCCGATCCAGTCGTTCAGGTCGTCCACCGCGATGAACAGCACGTCCGGTCGGTCGTCCGGTCGATCGTCGGACGGGGCGCTTTCCGCGGTTTGGCCAAGGGACGGACCAGCCGTCACCAGGAGGGCGAACAGCCCCGCGAGGAGGCGAACGGAGCGGACGTCGGGCATCAGAAGCGTTCCGAACGAGAATGGGCGAACGCCCCAGCCTGCCGTTCCCCCGTCGTCGGTACAATGCGACGCGCAGGGATCGTACGATACGTCCTGCGCCGCGGCCGGTTCGGTCGCCGGTTTGGTCGCCGGTCCGGTTGACTGTGCGACCCCCACCCCGCCTCCAACCCCCGCCTTCAAGATGCC
>NZ_WTPX01000313.1 GCF_013036045.1 Alienimonas chondri | reverse complement strand
GCCGTCCCCACCCCCGCGCCCATCCCGGCCGCGGAGCGACCGAAGAAGCGCCGACGGGTGAGGTGCAGGTCGCGTTCGCGGGCGGGGTGGGCGTTCATGACGAAATTTGAAGGGTAGGAATGCCGCGTCAGCGGCGAGCGAGGTCGGCCGGGTCGCGATGAGGATGCCAAATCGCCGTGATGAAAAGATCGTTTCCTTCGGTGCGAAATAGCACATCGTGCGCGAACCCGTCGCCGATCGGACAGCGGCGCAAGTGCGGAGCCGCGTGGTGTGTCGCGAAGGAGGCCGGGTCGGCGAGGACACGGGTAATTGCAGCCTCGACGGCCCGGTCGAACTGCAAGGCTCGCCCAACGCTGGAAAGGGCGAACAGCCGTCCCAATTCCGTGGCGAAGTCCAGTTCGGCCAGCGGGGTGCGAAGTACGTTCAAGTCCCCGCTTCTCCTGCCTCATCAAGCGAATCACCCGGCGAAACTTCCCGCCCCGCGACCTGATATGGGGTATAGGGCTTGCCTTCAGCGCGTTCTCGTTCCCACACACGAATCATCCCCCGCGCTCGCTCCGAGACCTCGCTCCAAGGCGAAGTTTCGACCTCGCCTGCGTCCATGGCGGCCAAACGGCGGTCCAGTTCGGCCCGCTGACGACGGCCCAGCGGGGAATCAGCCGCCGGCCGAGACGACGGCGGGTCGCTGCCCGTCCCCTCCACCATCGCCACGGCATCGAGCACCGCAGCCCGGTCCTCGGCCGGCAGGGCCAGCAGGGAACTGCGGACCGCCTCCGCGGCGGGGCTTAGGGCAGTCCGATCGGCGACGTTCATCTCAGCGGATCCGATTGACGCGGGACGGGAGGGCAGCGTATGGGCAAGGCGAGACAGGAAAGTCTAATTAGTCTACTTCGTGACGAACGCGTCCGTGTTCATTAGTAGGCTGGCCAGCAGCGTGAAGGCGGCGTGCTCCGTCGGGTCGAGCGAATCGCTCCGGTCCGTCGCTCCCACGCCCAACAGCTGCTTCGCGGAGGCGGGATCGGCGGCGAAGTCGGCTCGGTGCGATGCCAGCACGGTCGTCAACACGGCGAGTTCGTCCGCCTCCGGGGCGCGGCCGACCGTCAGGCGGAAGCCGTAGGTCAGGCGGTCCGCATCCGTCGGTCCGCCCTCGCGCAGGATGCGGGCCGCGAGGTGGCGGGAGGCTTCGACGAATTGCACGTCGTTCATCAACGCCAGCGCTTGGAGCGGCGTGTTCGTCCGCGAGCGCCGCACGACGCAGGCCTCGCGGCTGGGGGCGTCGAAGGTGGCAAGGCTGGGCGGGGGGCTGGTGCGTTTCCAGAACGTGTACAGGCTGCGACGGTGCAGCGCATCGCCGTCGTCTCGCCGGAACTTGGCGGTGTTGGAATCGGTGTAGCCGACCGCCTCCCAGAGCCCCTCGGGCTGATACGGCTTCACCCCGGGGCCGCCGATCGTTTCGACCAGCAGTCCGCTCGTGACGAGCGCGGCGTCGCGGATGGATTCGGCGTCCAACCGATACCGCGGACCGCGGGCCAGCAGGCGATTGTCCGGGTCTTCAAGCAGTTGCTCCGGCGTCACCGCTGAGGATCGGCGGAATGCGGCGGACAGCACAATCCGGCGGTGCAGCGCCTTCACGTTCCAACCGCTCTGAACGAACTCCGCGGCGAGCCAATCGAGGAGTTCGGGATGGCTGGGCCACTCGCCTTGAAAGCCGAAGTCTTCGCTGGTGCGAACCAACCCCGTGCCGAAATGCTGCTGCCAGATGCGATTGACGGTCACGCGGGCGGTCAGAGGGTGATCCGGGTCGACCAGCCAACGGGCGAGCGTCAGCCGGTTCTCCGGGGCGTTCTCCGGCAGCGGGGGGAGGAC
>NZ_WTPX01000312.1 GCF_013036045.1 Alienimonas chondri | reverse complement strand
GGTCCGGGCCACGCCCTACTGCCCGCCCTGCCGGAAATACGATTTCGCGGCGAACTACCTGCCGCCGCCGCTCTCCTCTCGCCTCTTGCCAAATACTCTGGCCGGCTGCGTGCGAGAGTTCGCTCACCCTCACCCCCAGCCCCTCTCCCTGAGGGAGAGAGGAGAAACGCGGGGTGGCCGGTCTCGCTCAGCCTCTCACGGCAGCAGCAGGAAGAAGGCGGACAGTGCGGCGCCTTCGGCGAGGGCGCCGGGGGCCTCCGGCGGCGGCAGGTAGTTCGCCGCGAAATCGTATTTCCGGCAGGGCGGGCAGTAGGGCGTGGCCCGGACCAACTCGTTGCAAGGCCGCGTCGCCGCCCACCAGGGCAGCAGCGGGACCGTGCCGAAGAAGTGCGCCCCGGAGACGATCGGCTGCGTCAGCGGACCGGTCGAGATCCCGCAGCGCTCCAGGTTCGGATCCTCGAAATACAGCGGGCGATGGGAGAAGCAGAAGGGCATCGCCAGCGTCCGCGGACGGCAGTCGTAGGGCGTGCCGTCCAGGAGGCCGGTCGCGGCGAAGCAGGGGCCGACCGCGTCCTCCGGCGGAGCGACGTCCCGATACGCCGTCGGCACCAACCGTTCGCAGGAGCCGTCGGCGCTTCGCACAGGCCGCACCGTCTTCGCCAGCACCGCCGTCGGGGTGTTCAGCCCCGCGTCGATCTCCCGCAGCGGGGGGAACAGGCAGTTCAGCCGGTCGCACACCGACTGTTCCGCCCCCGCGCCCGCATTCCCGGCGATCTGGTCCCCGGCGATCGGTTCGTTGAGGTCCGCGGCGGCACGGTCCGGTTCGCGGGCGTCCGCCTCGGTCTCCGCCTGCGGCGACCACCAGGCCAGGGCGGTCGCCACCGTCGGGACCGCGGTTTGCACCCCCGCGATCGGCGTCACGCCGCCCGCTTCGCTCGGGCCGGCTTGGCTCTCGGCCGCGGGGGAATCGTCCGTCGGGGAATCGTCCGCGGGGGCGTCGGTCCACCAGGAGAGCAGTGCGGCAGCCGGGGCGTCGTCGCCGGCCGACCACCAGGCGAGGGGAGCGCCGGCGGGCGAAGAAGCGCCGGGCGAGCCCGTCGGCGAATTGGTCTGCTCAGTGCCTTTGGCGGTCTGCTCGCCCCACCAGGAGAGCGCCTCCGCGATCACGGAACGCTCCGCGGCGGTGCGGGGCGCGCGGACGGCGACCCAGGCGGCGGGACCGTCGTCCGCGAACAACTCTGGCGTCGCGGCCGCCCGCTCGAACGCCGCCGCCAGCGAACCGGACGGGTCCGCCGTCTCGTCCGCGATCGTAGTGCCCAGCGAACCGAGCAGGAGCGCCGGCGCCAACGCGACCGGCGCCAACGCTTTCGAGAGCAGGGCGGCGGGGCGGGGCATCGGACTGCCGGGGTCTGAGGAATCGGGCGCCGGAACGCGGGCGTCGAAAAAAGAGCCGGGACCGGCGCACGCCGACCCGACACGGTTCGCTACCGGCTGCTATCGGCGTTGGGCGGGTCGGTCGTGCGGATCGTTCTGAAAAATTTTGATCCGACTTCCGACGGGTTTGGGACGATCAGCGGCGGACGGTCAACGTGGACCGCACCAGATATTTTCCTGCCCCATAACGCATTGGGGTTCGGGAAAACCGCTTGACAAGCTGTTCCCGCGTTCTACTCGCGATTTGACCGGCCCCTTCGCGCCCGTGGATACTGAGCGCACATCGCTCCGCCTGCGATGCCCCGGTCCCTCCCCGGCCGGATTTCCGGTTCTCCCCGAGCCGGCTTCCGGTCTCCGTCTCGCATTCGGCTTCCGCCCGCCGGCTCGGGACGTTCGTGCGTCCGCCCCGCCCCCGGCTCGTTCATGGCCCGCTTTCGCTCTGCCGGTTCCGACCTGCCCCAAGGCGCCGGAATGCCGGCCGGCCCGGAGACCCCCGTCGGCCGATCGCCCGGCGCCTTGGGGC
>NZ_WTPX01000311.1 GCF_013036045.1 Alienimonas chondri | reverse complement strand
CGCCCGCCCGGATCCGCCGCCGGCGACTCCCCCGCACGCCGTCGCCCCCGAGGGCGTCGATCTGCCGGACCTCGTCCGACAGGCCAAAGCGGTGCTGAGGAAGAATCGCCGCGGCGATCACACGATTCCCTCCGCCGGCCTGTACCCGCATCAATGGAGTTGGGACAGCGCCTTCATCGCGATCGGCCTGTCGCACTACGACGTGCCGGCGGCGAAACAGGAATTACGGAGCCTGTTCCGCGGTCAGTGGGCGAACGGCCTGCTGCCGCACATGATTTTTAATCGCGAGGCCGACGGAGAATATTTCCCCGGCCCGGACTGGTGGGACGCCGCCCGCAGTCCCCATGCCCCGAAGGACGAGAACGGCGAGCCGATCCGCACCAGCGGAATCGTACAGCCGCCCGTGCACGCCACCGCCGTGCTGCACGTCGCCGACCGCGATCCCGACCCCGCCGCGGCCTCCGCTTGGCTGCGGGAGATGCACCCCAAGCTGGTCGCCTGGCACGACTATCTCTATCGGGAACGCGACCCCGACGGCAACGGCCTCGTTTCAATTCGCCACCCGTGGGAGAGCGGGATGGACAACTCCCCGCTGTGGGACGAACCGTTGGGCCGGCTGGACGTTCCCGCGGGTTCAATCCCCGATTATCGGCGCAGCGATCGGGACAACGCCGACCCCGCCGGCCGGCCCGACGACAAGACTTACGATCGCTACATCCTCTTGGTCGAACTCGCGAAGGCGTGCGATTATGACGAAAGGATGCTGCGGGAGAGCGGCGGCGCGGACGGCGGGCCGTTCCCCTTCCTGGTGGAGGACGTGCTGTTTAATTCGCTGCTGGCCCGATCGGAAGCGGACCTGGCGGAGATCGCCCGCCGCGTGGGCGCCGACGACGAGGTCCACCGCCGACGGGCGGAGACGAGTCGCAAATATCTCAACGCGAACCTGTGGTGCCCGGACACGCATATGTATCGGAACTACGACCTCGCCGCGGACGAACCGTTTCTACGGCGGGTCGCCGGAGGATTCGCCCCGTTGTTCGCCGGCATCCCCGATCGGCTGCAGGCGGAGCAGATGCGGCGGCGGATGAGTTCCGCGAGCTTCACCGCCTGCTCCGAAGGCTGCGAGGACGGCGTGGCCTACGCCATCGCCACCTTCGACCGCGACCACGCGGACTACGACCCGGATCAATACTGGCGCGGCCCGGTCTGGATGAATCTCGACTGGCTGCTGCTGGTCGGCCTGCGCCGCTATGAAATGGCGACCGAGGAGAACGTGCTCCGCGACAGCATGTTGAAGCTGCCCGCCGCCGAAGGCTTCCGCGAACACTACGACGCCGAAGAGGGCGACGGCGGCGGCGCCCAGGATTTCAGCTGGTCCGCCGCGTTATTAATCGACCTCGCCGCGACCGAATACGGCATCGACGCCCGAGCGGTCTAAACGCCGGCGAGCCGGGGGGGGTCATCCCCCCGGACCGAGGAGCACAGCGAATCGAGCGAACTTGCCGCTGGCCTCACCCGCCCGCCCCGTCAGCGGCCGCGGGCGACAGCCGTCCGGCGGAGACCCGCTCCGCCGCGGCGGCCGAGGCCGAACCACGCCGCCATCGCCCCGCCGAGGACGATCATCCCCAACGTGAACGGCCGCAGGTCATTCAAATGGGTGAGGAAGAACCCCAGCGAGTCGTCCTCCTTGAACGGGGCGAGGCGCCACTCCGCGACCGCCCCCGCCAGCGTCCCGAGCGCCCCGCTGATCACCGCCAGCAGGACCGACCGCCGACCGGACAACGCCCCGCAACCCAGTCCCGTCAACGCCCCCGGCAGGAACACGGCCAGGAACCCCTGCCGGGCGATCAGCCCGAACACCCACACGCCTACCACCGCCCCCACGACCGCCCCGACGATCCCGAGGGCGAGATCAAACCCCGCCCCGCCCGCCGCGGACTCCTCGGCGATCGGCTCCGGCCGCGATTCGTCCACAATTGCTCCGGGGGAATGAGT
>NZ_WTPX01000310.1 GCF_013036045.1 Alienimonas chondri | reverse complement strand
GGGCTGGGGGTGAGGGGGGAGCGGCGCCCGACCGCTGAGTGACCGAGCGTCCCGGATGCTTGAAGCGTCCGGGACGCGGCATTCGCTCGGAAACACTCTGGCCGACCGCGTGCGAGGGTTCGCTCACCCTCACCCCCGGCCCCTCTCCCTGAGGGAGAGGGGGGAAGAACGAACCGCGCCGCCCTTCGACGCGTGATCTCAAGGGACGGCGGAGAGCCGTTCGGATCGCTAGGCTGGCCCGCCCCGCTCTTTCGCTCGCTCGCCGCCATGACCTCGCCGCCCGCCCGCGCTTCGTTCCCCTTCGCTCTCGCCGTCGCGGCGACGTTCGCCCTGCCTGTCAGCGGATTCGCGGACGACCCGGCCGACGCCGAACGGCCGAACGTGCTGCTGATTCTGGTGGACGATCTCAAGCCGACGCTCGGCTGCTACGGCGACGACGCGGCGAAGACGCCGCATATCGACCGGCTCGCCGCCCGCGGCGTCCGGTTCGACGCGGCGTACTGCAATCAGGCCGTCTGCGCCCCGAGCCGGTTCACGTTGATGCTCGGTTCGCACAGCACCTCGACCGGTCTCTACGGCCTCGGCAGCGACCTGCGGGCCGCGCTGCCGAACGCCGTCACGCTGCCCCAGCACTTCGCCGCGCACGGCTATCGGACGGAGTCGCTGGGCAAGGTGTTCCATATCGGGCACGGCAACGCGGGCGATCCGCAGTCGTTCTCGGTGCCGCACTTCAAAGAGAAGGTGATCGAATACGTCGCCCCGGAGAACGTCGGCGGTCCGCTGACGCGGGAGGAAGCGCTCTTCGGAAACAAGATGCTGGGCAAGATCCGTTCGCTGCCGCGGGGGGCGGCGTTCGAATCGCCCGACGTGCCGGACGACGCCTACGCCGACGGCCGCGTCGCCGCGGAGACGCTCCGCCGCATGCAGGCGGCGCTGGCCCGACGGAAGGCGGACGGCACGCCGTTCTTCATCGCCTGCGGATTCGCCCGCCCGCACCTGCCCTTCAGCGTGCCGCAGAAGTACTGGGATATTTACGATCGGGAGGAACTGCCGGCCGCGGAATTCGTCGAGGCGCCGGACGGCGCCCCGCGGGTCGCGATCAAACGCGGCGGGGAGATCAACGCCTACAAACCGATCCCCGAGGGCGGCGATCCCGAACCCGGCTCCGCGCTCTCGAAGGAACTGGTGCACGGGTATTACGCGAGCGTTTCCTATACCGACGCCCAGGTCGGCAAGCTGATGGCGGCGTTGGAGGGCTCGGGCCTTGAAGAGAACACGCTGGTCGTGCTGTGGGGCGACCACGGTTTTCACCTGGGCGATCACGGCATCTGGACGAAGCACACGAACTTCGAGCAGGCCACCCGTATCCCGCTGCTGTTCGCCGGGCCGGGCGTGCCGAGCGGCCAAGTCACCGGGGGCCGAGCGACCGGGCAACTCGCCGAGAGCGTCGACGTCTATCCCACCCTCGCCGAACTCGCCGGGCTGCCCGCCCCGACCGGGCCGCAACCGATCGACGGCGTCAGCCTCGTGCCGGTTCTCAACGACCCCGCGGCCCGCGTGCGGGACCACGCCTTTCACGCCTACCCCAAACGGCGCCTCGGCCGGGCGATCCGCACCGAACGCTATCGGCTGGTCGAATGGAGCGATCAACGAGCGCCCGACGCCCCCGCGGAGTTTGAGTTATACGACTATGAAGCCGACCCGCTCGAAACGAAGAACCTCGCCGCGGAGCGGCCGGAGGTTCTCGCCCGACTGCGGGCGACGCTGGCAGAGTATCCGCCGCCGGTCAAATGACGGGAGAGGAGCGAAGCTCGTTCTCCCCTCTCCCTTGAGGGAGAGGGGCCGGGGGTGAGGGTGTGCGAGCCTTCACCCGCATCCGTTTGCGGACCTTCAGAACGAACGCCGCGTCCCGGACGCTTGAAGCGTCCGGGACGCTCGGTCACCGGCGAACGGGCGTCGTTCGAGAGAGCGGCGGCGAGGTGAAGGAGGGTCGTACGGTGAATGCCCCCTCACCCCCAGCCCCTCTC